>JBASAH010000023.1:0-35144 GCA_049650505.1 Xanthobacteraceae bacterium | reverse complement strand
GCTCACGACAGCTCCGGTGCCGTCGCCGATCACGCCAACGATGGCGCCGACCGGCGCGACTTCGCCTTCGGGCACGCGGATCTCGCTCAGGGTGCCGGCTTCGGTCGCCGGCACTTCCATCGACACTTTATCGGTTTCGATCTCGAACAGATTATCGCCTGGCTTTACTTGTTCGCCGGCGGACTTGAACCATTTGATGATCTTGCCCTCGGCGACGGTCTCACCGAGTTGCGGCATTAGGACGTCCATCACTTGATCCGTTCCCAAGTGACTTCGAGCGTCGAATTTGGTGCGCGCAAGACCAGCCGGTCGTCAATGAATTCATAGCGCCGCACCAAGTCGCCGGTATCGCCGGGCTGCAGACTGTCCTGTCGATGATGGGTGACGGTGCCGGCCTGTTCGTCGACCGAGTAGCTGCCGAAATATGCGATGTAATCTTTTACCGCGGTAAATGCCTCTTGCGGCGTCATGACCGCGCCGGCGCGCGGGCGCTTGACGTCCGGCGCGATCTGCACCGCCATCTCCCCGTGCGGCCCGTAATAGATCATGCCCTGCGGATTGGCGCCGCGATCCCAACTGCTGCCATTGATCCGCGTGCCGATGTAACGCCACGTCCCGAGCAGCTTGTTGGCCGACTTAGCTTCGGTCATCGTGCGTTCGCCCGCCTCACCACGTCACCGAAATGTATTGCGTCTCCGTGAACTCCATGAGCCCTTCATGCGCCCCTTCGCGGCCGAGGCCGGATTGCTTGACGCCGCCGAACGGCGCGGCGGGGTCGGAGACGAGCCCACGATTGAGGCCGACCATGCCGAAGTCGAGTTTTTCCGACACGCGCAAGCCGCGGCTTAAATCCCTGGTGTAGAGATAAGCGACCAGACCGTATTCGGTGTTGTTGGCGCGCGTGATCACTTCGTCTTCCGATTTGAAGGACTGGATCGAAGCGACCGGCCCAAAGATCTCCTCGTTAAGCATTTTCGCGTCGTCGGAGACATTCGCGAGTACCGTTGCCGGGTAGAAATAACCGGGTCCGCCCGGCGCTTTACCGCCGGTGAGCACTTTGGCACCCTTTTTCACCGCGTCGTCGACCAACTCGATCACCTTGTCGAGGCCGTCTTTATTGACCAGCGGCCCGAGCGCGGTCCCGTCGTCGAGCCCATTGCCCATTTTCAGGCCGCCCATCTTCGCGGTCAGCTTACGGGCAAACTCGTCATGCACTTTCTCATGCACGTAGAAACGATTGGCGGCGGTGCAGGCCTCGCCCATATTGCGCATCTTGGCGATCATGGCGCCGTCGATGGCCGCGTCGATGTCGGCGTCGTCGAAGACGATAAAGGGCGCATTGCCGCCGAGCTCCATCGCCGGCTTGACGACGCAGTCGGCAGCTTCGTGCAGCAGCTTGCGGCCGACCTCAGTCGAGCCGGTAAACGACACCACGCGGACGCGCGGATCGTGCAGCATGGCGCTGACCACTCTACCGGATGAGCGCGAGGGAATGACGTTGACGACGCCGGCAGGCACGCCGGCTTCTTCGAGGATCGGCATCAGCGCCAGCATGGTCAACGGCGTGTCGGAGGCCGGCTTGAGCACTACGGCGCAGCCGGCGGCCAGCGCCGGGCCGATCTTGCGGGTGGCCATCGCCGCTGGGAAATTCCATGGCGTGACCAGCACGGCTACGCCCGCCGGCTTGTGATGGACAAAAATGCGCGCGCCGGACGACGGTGCGACCGAATTCTGGCCGACATTGCGCACCGCTTCCTCGGCATACCAGCGGAAGAATTCGGCGGCATAGGCGACTTCGCCGCGCGAATCGGACAGCGCTTTGCCGTTCTCGATGGTGATGAGTTTCGCCAGCCGCTCGGCGTCGCGCATGATCAGTTCATAAGACTTGCGCAACACTTCGGCGCGTTCGCGCGGCTTCTTGCCGGCCCAGGCGGCAAACGCGCCGCCTGCCGCATCAAGCGCGGCCATGGCGTCTTCGACGGTCGCGCTTGCAACCGAAGCGACCTTGTTCTCCGTTGCCGGATCGATGACGTCGAAACGTCCGCCATCCGAAGATTTGCGCCATTTGCCGCCGATCCACAGATCGGTCGGAACGTTGGCGAGAATATTGTCGTACATGGCCATGGCTTTGCCCTTCCGCATTTCCCGGACGCCGCGCAGCGCACGACGCGCGCTGCAGATCGGGATGGTTTGAGTTTCTAAAAAGTCCCGGCTCGGCGGCGTTGCGCCGTATTCCGAGAGAGGTAATTTCAGTTCTCCATCGCGCCTTTCACGCGCTCAACGATCCGCTCGACCGTCGGCAGCGCAAGGTCCTCCAGAATGTCGGCGGCGGGCAGCGGAATATGCGGCGTAGTGATCCGCACCGGCGGCCCGTCGAGTTCGTAGAACGCCTCGTCGGCGACGATCGAAACGATCTCCGCGCCCCAGCCGCACAACCGGGGATTCTCCTCGACAGTGAACAGCCGATGCGTACGCGCCACCGAACCGAGAATAGTCCGGGTATCGAGCGGGACCAGCGAGCGCACGTCGATGACTTCGCAGTCGATGCCGTGCTCGGATTTAAGCTTGTCGGCCGCCGCAAGCGCCCGCGGCACCATCAGCGCCAATGCGACGATGGTGGCGTCCTGGCCCGGCCGCACGATACTGGCGGTGCCCAGGTGATCGACGATCTCGCCGTCCGGCACCTCGCCTTTGACCGAATAAAGCGATTTGTGCTCGAGAAAAATTACCGGATCGGGATCGCGCACCGCCGCGGCCATCAGCCCGATCACATCGCGCGGCGTGGAAGGCGCCACCACTTTCAGCCCGGGAATCATCATGCACCAATTTTCTACGCTTTGCGAATGCTGCGCGCCGAATCGCGAGCCGGCGCCGTTGCCGGTGCGCACCACCAGCGGGCATTTGACCTGTCCGTTGGACATGTAGCGGCTCTTGGCGAATTCGTTGGCGATGTAATCGAAGCAGACCGCGAAGAAATCCGAAAACATGATTTCCGCAATCGGCTTCAATCCGGTCATCGCCGCGCCCATGGCGGCGCCGAGGATGGCCTGCTCAGAAATCGGCGTATCGCGCACGCGCAATGGTCCAAATTGTTCGTATAGGCCGACGGTCGCCTTGAACACGCCGCCGGCCTTGCCGATATCCTCGCCGAGAAACACTACGTCGGGATCGCGCGCCATCTCCTGGGCGATGCCGCGGGCTACGGCTTCGCGGTAGGTCAATTCCGCCATGCGAAGCCTCCATTGGCATAGACATCGGTGGTGAGAATTTCGACCGCCGGCGGCGGAGCCGCCTTGCATTTTTCGGTCGCCTCATCGACGCCGCGCCGCGCATAGGTTTCGATCGCGTCGATGGTGTCCTCGCTGACGCCGAATTGCTTTAACCGCTCACGATAGATTTTTATCGGGTCGCGCTCTTTCCATTTTTCCAGCTCGCCTTCGGGCCGGTACTTGGCCGGATCGGAGCGCGAATGTCCGCTGTATCGGTAGGTGAGGCACTCGATCAGCGACGGACCGCCTCCGGCGCGCGCCTTCTCATAAGCCGCCGCCGCGGTGCGATAGACAATGTCGGCATCATTGCCGTCGATCACGATGCGCGGCAGCCCGTAGGCAGCCGCGCGATCAGCCGCGGGATGCGGCACGGCAGTGACATCGCCGATCGGCGTATATTCCATGTACAAGTTGTTTTCGCAGACGAAGATCACCGGCAGTTTCCACACCGCCGCGAAGTTAAGCGCTTCATGAAAAGCGCCAATGTTCGTCGTGCCATCGCCGAAGAAGCAAACCGATACGTCCTTCTGTCCTTTATATTGAGCGCGCCAAGCCGCGCCGCAGGCGATCGGCAAATGCGCCCCGATGATCGCGTAGGAGCCCATCACGCCGTGGTCAACGGAGGTGAGATGCATGGAGCCGCCTTTGCCGCGCATGAGGCCGTTGTCGCGCTGCATCAGCTCTCCCAGCACCTTCTCGATCGGAACGCCGCGCGCCAGCGTATGCGCATGACCACGATAGGTGCAGAAGGAAAGGTCGCCGGGTTTCATGGCCGCCGCGCAGCCCGCGGCGACTGCCTCTTGGCCGAGTGAAAGGTGGCTCGTACCCTTGACCAGATTCTGCAGAAACAGATCGTACGCCCGCTGCTCAGCCTCGCGAATTTCCACTTGCATGCGGTACAAGCGAAGCCGCGTCTCCTCGCCGATATCGTCATTGAGGCTCGCATTCGGGGCGAGCGCGCGGTCTTCAATCTTGGCCATGAAAGTCCTCGGAACGCGCTATAGATAAAGAGCGGGACGCAACTTAGCGCCACTGGTGAAGGTGAGGCAATGCAATGCAGGCCAATGCCGGTACACGGCTCGCCAGGCGCGGCTTGCGGCAGGCTCAGCGAAGGCTTAATTGATCCTCGGGAGGGTTCGATGACTCAATCGCTGGATTCGCGGACATCCCAGCCGTTCATTTACCGTTTCTTTGGCGGTCCGCCCTTGGCGGTGATCGGCCGGCTGATCCTGCTCTCGATCCTAGTCGGGGTCATACTGGCGGCAATCGGGCTCGATCCCTGGAATGTCATCGAGTCCATAGAGCGCCTAATCGAACACATCTGGAACATGGGTTTCGATGCCGTGCGCTGGCTGTGGCGCTATTTCCTGCTCGGTGCCGTAATAGTTCTGCCGATTTGGCTATTAGCGCGTTTGGCCAAGGCGCCGCGCGGATTGTAGCGGTCAAAAAAGGCCGAGCTGATGCCCGGCCGTTTTTTCTCCTTCGAGCTCATTACTCGTCGCCGGAAGGCGAGCCAGACGGTGGCCCATCATCATCACCTTGGACCGAATGATCCATGGCTTGATGATCGCGCGGTCCGCCGCCGCGATGGCGCCGCCGCCGCCGGTGCAGCGGAAAGCGATCTGCCGGTCCGTCATAGCCGTTCGGCCCATTTTGCCCATTCGGGGCATTGCCGCCCTGGCTGCCTTGGTTGTTACCTTGGTTACCTTGGTTACCTTGGTTGCCTTGGCCGTGCTGCGGCGTCTGACCGCCGGTAATGAATGATGGCAGCCGATCGACGCCGCCTTCGTTTTCCGAAGCCGAATGCTGGGGACGCGGCTGAAACTGCTGCGAGTGCGGCTGCTGCTGCTGATTGTGATGGTGTTGTTGCTCGCGCGAATAATACTGCTGCGGCTCGCGTGGGGCGAATGGCTCGCCACCGACATGCGGTTGCTCGTTGTCAGCCTCGTCATAACCCTCGTCGGCACCGCGGAGCTCGCCAGGCTGCTGCTGTTGATAGTACGAAGGCTGACTCTGCCGAAGCTGCTCCTGGGCCGTGGCGATCAGCCGAAAATAATGCTCAGCGTGCTGGTAATAGTTTTCCGCTGCAATTGGATCGCCCGAGCTTTGCGCGTCGCGCGCCAGTTGGAGATATTTTTCCCCAATGTGGGATGCCGTTCCACGAATTTTTATGTCCGGTCCATTGGACTCGTACATTCGGGATAATGGATTTTGATGATGATGATGGTGGTGCCCACCTTTGCGGTTACGACCGCGCATACGTTTGTTTTGACCGTTTCTCATGGTTTGCTGTTCCGCCAACCCCTTTTATCTGCAACGGCACGTTTGCCGCCGCTTCTTTTCCATTCACCCGAAGTCCATCACATCGGCTGAGCGCCGCACGAAATTTCGTCTCAATGTTCAGTCCCGATATTCGGGCTCGGTTCTCGCTCCCGCCGTCACCACTCCAGCAAACCAGGCTTTCCCCGGCGTTTTGGCCGCGGCGTTCAAAACTCTTCGCGGCGCGCCAGCCACGATTGCCTACGCGCCGAACCCATGAAACGTCACGATCTGAGCACGATCTGAATCTGGCGATCCTGTATGCCGTCCAATCCGGCTTTCGCTATTCAGCTTCGCTTTTATGCCTGACCTGCGCTGCCGACCTCTTGGAGCCGACCGTTGTGGAGCCGACTATTATGCTCCGGGCCTTCAAGGCAACGCGGCACCCTCATCCAAGGGCGATTCCGTGAGCCGCAAACTAGTCGGTTCCGGCCGATATTCCAAGCGTTTTTTTATCGCCGCCGCTGTTTTGCCCAGCCTGTAATGTTGCACGTCATAGGTCATGCACACGACGTTCGGCCACCAAGGCGCGCGGGACTCCATTAAGATCGGGGTGCAAGCCGCCCGGCGCAAGACTGGCTGCGGCAAATATTGCGGCGACAGGTTCCGCTTGATCCTTGCCAAGTTCAACAACCATGATTCCATTCTGCGTCAGTAACCGTGTCCCGGTCGCGGCAAGCAGTCGATAGCAATCAAGCCCATCGGAGCCGCCATCAAGTGCGGCCCGCGGATCGAACAGGCGCACCTCCGGCGGCAGCTGATCGATATCGCCGGCGGCGATATAGGGCGGATTGGAGACAATAAGATCGAAGGGTCCTGCCAGTGCGGACGCCATGTCGCCCACGAGAAAAGCCGCGCGGGCCACGCCCGCACGCTTGGCATTGTCGCGGGCGCCCCCGATTGCGGCTGCACTGATATCGGTGCCGATGCCGAAGGCGTTGGGTAATTCACTCAGAAGCGCCAGCAGGATCGCGCCGCAGCCGGTACCGAGATCGGCGATGCGCCAGGAGCGCGACCACGGACCGCGTTTATCAAGCGCCGCCAGCGCCGCCTCGACGACGGTTTCGGTCTCCGGTCGAGGCACCAGCGTGGCCTCGTTGACGCGAAGCCGAAGCGTCCAAAATTCCTTGGTTCCGGTAATCCGCGCCACCGGTTCATCGCCAAGTCGGCGGCGTGCCAGCGCGGCAATCGCGCTTTGTTGTTGTGGCGTCAGCACGTGTCCCGCGCGCGCCGCCAGTGCCGCGTGATCGAGACTCAGCGCGTGACCGACGAGCACCCGCGCATCGAGTTCGGGCGTGTCGATACCGGCGGCACGGAATTCTGCGGCCCAGGCACGCCGCGAATCGGCAACCGTGAGATGGCTCCCTGCCGCGGGAACAACGGCTTGCCGAACGTTCAGCGGATCTGAGTTCAAGCGCACCCCACCAAGTTCATCCCCGCCTCAAGCATCCTGCGCCGCAAGCTGCGCCGCCTGGTTCTCGGCCACCAGTGCGTCGATGATTTCGCCGAGCGCTTCGCCCTCGAGGATCTGCGGCAGCTTATAAAGCGTCAGGTTGATCCGATGCTCGGAAACGCGTCCTTGCGGGTAGTTGTAGGTGCGGATGCGTTCGGAACGGTCGCCGGTTCCGACTTGGCCGCGCCGTTCTGCGGCACGCGCTGCGTCCTGTTTCTGGCGTTGCAGATCGTACAGCCGCGTCCGCAGCACGGCGAGCGCCTTGGCGCGATTGCGATGCTGCGAACGGTCCTCCTGCATCATCACAATGATACCTGAAGGAATATGCGTCACTCGCACTGCCGATTCGGTCTTGTTGACATGCTGTCCGCCGGCGCCGCTCGAACGCAGCGTATCGATCTTGAGATCGGTATCGTTGATAGCGACATCGAGGTCCTCTGCTTCCGGCAGGACCGCAACCGTGGCGGTTGAGGTGTGGATGCGGCCCGAGGCTTCGGTGTCCGGCACGCGCTGTACGCGGTGAACGCCGGATTCATATTTCAGCTTAGCAAAAGCCCCGCGGCCGCGGATTTCGGCAACGATCTCCTTATAGCCACCCATCGAGCCCTCGCTCGCAGCGACGATTTCGACTTTCCAGCCTTGCTTGGCGGCATACCGCTCGTACATGCGGAAAAGATTGCCGGCAAACAAAGCGGCCTCGTCGCCACCGGTGCCGGCACGAATTTCGAGTATGACGTTACGCTCGTCCATCGCATCTTTAGGCACGAGCGCTAATCGCAATTGGCGTTCGAGCTCCACTCGCCGCGCTTCCACTTGCGGCTTTTCCGCTTCGGCGATCGACCGCATTTCCGGATCGGTCGCCGGGTCGGCGATCAGGCTCGTGAGGTCATCCAATTCGCGCTTCGCGGCACGATAGGATCGGACCGCTTCGACCACGGGAGCAAGCTCAGCAAATTCCCGCGACAGCTTAACATATGTCTCGGCCGGCAGGGCGGCAGCGAGATCGCGTTCCAGTGCGGCCTGCCGTATGACGAGGGCATCGAGTTTCTGGTCGGGTAACATTTCGGTCTAGCCACGCTTGGGATCTGCAAAATACATCATCAGTTCTAGGTAAAAGACACGCTGTCCCGGCACAATGCCCGCGCTCAAATTAACGTAGCTTTATCGCGGCCTGCATCGCGGCCCGGACTGTGGCGGCCTTTAAACTTGCAAGCCGTTTTCGGCTGCGAACTTTTCCAATTGCGCACGAATTGGAATGCCGCCGGACGATTTCTCAATCAAGGGCGAAAGGAAGGTCGCCGCCTTACCGCAATGCAGATCGAGCAGCATCGCCTTGACCGGCCCGATCGCCGAAGGCGTCAGCGACAATGAGCGGTAGCCGACAGCGACGAGCGCGAGCGCGCCGATCGGGTGCGACGCCAGTTCTCCGCAAACCGTGGCCGGTTTGGCATGGACACGAGCTTTGTCGGCAATATCCTTCAAGGCACGCAGGACCGGTGCCGACAACGCATCGAAACGGCCCGCGACGCGCGGATTGCCGCGGTCGATCGCATAAAGAAATTGCACCAAATCGTTCGACCCGATCGAGAGAAAGTCAGCTCGCTCGAGTAATTCGTCGAGTTGATAAAGCAACGAGGGAACTTCGACCATGCTGCCCACTTCGACTTCGTCGGGCAATTTGTGACCGTGGCGGCGAAGGTGCGTCAGTTCGCGCTCGACGAGTTCCTTGGCCTGATCGAATTCTTGCACGACCGAGATCATGGGAAACATGATTTTCAGACTACGCCCGCTGCCGGCCCGAAGCAGCGCCCGCAATTGGGTGCGCAGCAAGCCGGGGCGATCGAGCCCGAGCCGGATGGCGCGCCAGCCCAGGGCGGGATTTTCCTCTTCAAGGTTGCGCATGTAAGGCAGCAGCTTATCGCCGCCGATATCGAGCGTGCGGAAGGTCACAGGCTTGCTGCCGGCGGCGTCCAGAACCGCGCGGTACAGCGCATATTGTTCGCTGTTTCGTGGGAAGCTTGGCGCGACCATGAACTGCAGTTCGGTACGGAACAGGCCGATACCGCACGCGCCGGTATCGTCAATATGCGGCAGGTCGACGCTCAACCCGGCATTAAGCAGCAAGTCTATTTTCTCGCCGTCCTTGGTTATGCACGGTTTGTCGCGCAGTGCGGCATATTGCTGTTGCCGCCGCGCACGTAGCCGGACGCGCTCGACATAGGCCGCTTCCATGTCCGGCAGCGGCCGGATGTGTAAATCGCCGGTGGAACCGTCGACGATGATGGCATCGCCGGGATCGACAATGCCGGTGGCATTCTCGATCTCGCCGACGGCGGGAATGCCGAGCGCCCGCGCTACGATAGCGACATGCGAATGCGGACCGCCTTCCTCGAGCACAAGGCCACGTAACCGCTTGCGGTCATAATCGAGCAGCGCTGCCGGCCCCATTGAGCGGGCGACCAGGATGGCATTTTCCGGCAAGCTCTCGCGCGACGGCGCATGATCGCGGCCGGTAAGCTGGCGCATCAACCGGTTGGCGAGGTCGTCGAGATCGTGCAATCGCTCGCGCAGAAATGGATCGGTCTGCCGCAACATTCGCGCGCGCGTGTCGGATTGCACGCGCTCAACCGCGGCTTCAGCGGTGAGCCCGGTCAGCACAGCTTCTTCCAGCTTGTGCGCCCAGCCGCGGTCGTAGGCGAACATCCGATAGGCTTCCAGCACGTCACGGTGCTCGCCGCCCTCGACCACGTCGCCGTGTTCCAGCATTTGATCGAGGTTGGTGCGCAGGCTCTCCACGGCCGATGTCAGGCGCACCACTTCCTTCTGTACGTCCTCGGCGATGAAGTTCGTCACGACCACACGCGGCTCGTGCAGCACCACGTGTCCGAGCGCGATGCCTTCGCTCAACGGCGAGCCCTTGAGATGGACAGAACGCCGGGCGGCAGGCTCGGCGCCGGGCAATGCCAGCGCGGAAAGCTCGCCCGAGGCGATCATTTCCGCCAACACCATCGCGGTGGTTTGCAGCGCCTCGACTTCTTCCTCGGAATAGGTGCGACGTGCGCGATTCTGCACGACCAGCACGCCAAGGGTGTTGCCGGCACGCAAGATCGGCACGCCGAGGAATGAGTGGTAAATTTCCTCGCCGGTTTCCGGCCGGTACGAGAAGGCGGGATGCGCCTGCGCGTTCGATAGGTTGATCGCGCTTGCTTGGCTGGCAACTAAGCCGACCAAGCCCTCGTCGGCGCGCATTACCGTGCGGTGCACGGCGTCGCGATTGAGGCCTTCGGTTGCATAGAGCTCGAGCGTGGAATCGACGCGCAGCACATAAACCGAGCAGACCTCCGCAACCATGTTGGCGGCGATTAGCACCACGATCTTGTCGAGGCGTTCCTGCGCGCTGACCGGCTCCGCCATCACTTCGCGAAGCCGGCGCAACAGCACGCGTGGACCACCTAGCGCGCCACGCATGGCGTGAGGTCCCTCGGGCCGGGCTATGACCGGAGCGGAGCCCGCGCCTCGCGCGCCCGGTCGTGATCAAAGAGGAATTCGCCCGGATTGCGGTCCGCAGCGAATGTCCTAAAGCCTATATCGAATGCGGCATGCAAACCGCAAGCCAAGACAGCGATATGACGGTGCAGGACTATTGTGCGCCGCAACCCAAAGGTCGCGGCTCACGCCGCTTTATCGAGACCATACAGCGAATGCAGCGTGCGCACCGCAAGTTCGGTGAAGGCGGCGTCGATTAGCAATGAAAACTTGATCTCCGAAGTGGTGATGGCGCGGATATTGATGGACCGCGCGGCAAGAGCCTTGAACGCTTGTGCCGCGACGCCGGCATGGCTGCGCATGCCGATGCCGATCACCGATACCTTCGCGACATCGGTGGCGCCGTCGAGCCGTACATAACCGACCGTGCGCTTCGCTTTGGCGAGCACATCGAGCGAGCGTTGATAATCTGCTGCCGGCACCGTGAAGGTGATGTCGGTCGTTTTGCCGTCGCCCGAGACGTTCTGGACGATCATGTCGACGTTGACGTTGGCTTCGGCCAGCGGCCCGAAAATAGCCGCCGCAACGCCAGGCTTGTCCAAAACTTCGCGAACCGAGATTTGCGCCTCGTCTCTCGAGAAGGCGATGCCGGTGACGGTGTGCTGCTCCATGATCTCACCCTCGTCGCAGATTAGTGTTCCAGGCGGACTGTCGTGCGGATCGATTTTCTCCGGCGGGTCGAAACTCGAGCGTACGAAAATACGCACGTTGTGCAACATGCCAAGTTCAACCGAACGGACCTGCATGACTTTGGCGCCAAGCGAAGCGAGCTCAAGCATTTCCTCGAAAGCGACGCGTGTGAGCCGCTGCGCGTGCGGTACGACGCGCGGATCGCTGGTGTAGACGCCGTCAACGTCGGTGTAGATGTCGCAGCGGTCGGCGCGGATCGCTGCCGCGATCGCCACCGCCGATGTATCCGATCCACCGCGGCCGAGCGTGGTGATGCGACCGCTCTCGCGGTGCACGCCCTGGAATCCGGTGATCACCGCGACTTCCTTGCCTTCGGCGAAACGCCGGACCAACTCCTCGCCCTTGATGTCGAGAATTCGCGCCGAGCCGTGCACTTCCGAAGTCGCAATCGGCACCTGCCAGCCCTGCCAGGATCGGGCATTGATATCGAGGTCTTGGAGCGCGATGGCCAGAAGCCCGGCGGTGACCTGCTCGCCCGTTGCAACAACAGCGTCGTATTCGCGCGCGTCGAAGATGCCGCGTCGCTTAAGAGTCTCTTCACACCAGGTGACGAGCTGGTCGGTCGTGCCGGACATCGCCGAGACCACAACGGCAAGCTCATGGCCGGCATCGACCTCGCGCTTGACGTGGCGCGCGACATTGCGGATGCGGTCGATGTCAGCGACCGAGGTTCCGCCAAACTTCATCACGAGGCGAGCCATGAACTAACGAACCATGAGCCGAACTATGGGTTGGATGTGCCGCGAGCCGATGCAATTGCGCCGGCCGGGCATGTCGCCACCGGACCGGCGCGAAATCGCGCGTATACATACCGGCGGGGTCTACGATCCGCAATATAGCGAGGCGCCGGAGGTTGGCGCTTTCTTTCACCTTGGTGGAGGTGGAAATTAACGATAAGGCGCTGCTTTGCGGCAGCGCCTATTCAGTTGGCGGCGCCCTGGCGTCTCAGCGTCAGCGGCGTATCGTGTGACTAAGGGTCGGACTGGTCGCCGCGGCCATGCTTGTCAATCGGCAGCTGCCGTGACATCTCACCGAAGCATGCGGCAGTCGCCATAAGCGATGACCAAAACGCAACCCACAGCAGGGCAGGCATGACCGTTTCCTCCTCTGCGGAATGGGTCACCTCAATGCCTTCATTTAACGTTTTAGCGCGAGCGCAGTTCCGGCAATTTGTTTGCTCGAGGAAACGATGAACGAACATACTCAACTAAAAATCGGCGTGGTCGGCGGCGGCCTGATGGGTCACGGCATCGCCTATCTGTTCGCTGCGGCAGGTCATCACGTCAATGTGTTTGAACCATCCTCCGAAGTGCGCTCTTCGCTGCCGCGCCGTTTGAAGGCCATCGTGGAGCTGCTCGAGGATGATCCGAGTCTGCTCCAGCGCATTGCATCGCACGAGTCGCTCGAGCAGGCGATGAACGGAGCGGACTGGGTTTTTGAGGCCGCGCCGGAGAAGCTGCCGCTAAAGCAGCAGATCTTCGCCGAGCTTGAGAAACTCGTCGCGCCAACGACCGTGCTCGCCAGCAACAGCTCGGCCATTCCATCAACTGAAATTGGCCGGCATCTCGTTCATCGCGAACGGGTGGTCGGCACGCATTTCTGGAATCCGCCGCATCTGGTGCCGTTGGTCGAAGTGACCCAAAATGAAAAGACCGCCGGTGATGTCGTGCGGCGGACGATGGAACTGTTGCGCAAAGCCGGCAAAGTGCCGGTGCACGTGCGTCAGGACCTTCCGGGATTTGTCGGCAACCGACTGCAGCACGCGATGAAACGCGAAGCAATCGCGCTTGTTGCAGCAGGTGTCTGCGATGCCGAGACGATCGACATCGTGGTGCGCGAAGGATTCGGCGCCCGTACCGCAGTGCTCGGTCCCATGGAGCAGTCCGATCTGGTCGGCTTGGACCTCGCGCTCGACATAGCGGAGGTGCTTTATCAACATCTCGACCGCACGGCCGGGCCACATCCATTTCTGCGCGATAAGGTCAAAGCCGGCAAGCTCGGCATGAAGACCGGAGAAGGCCTGCGGAAGTGGACGGCGCAGGAGGCCGACGCGGTCCGCACCCGCCTGTCGCGCTTTCTCGCCGAGCAGGCAAAGTCGCGGAAGAAGAATGCGGCTCACACTGGCCGCGCGCAAACCCCATAGATCGGCACCGCGCGTCTCTCTGTTTCCTTGCGTGTTGTATTCCGACACAGTCGTCGGCAAGCTTTTGACGCGCGTTACGTGAATCTGCGATGAGGGCTCCTCGTTTCTTGACCGCGCCGCAAGCTGGGTAGAAGATATTCGCTCTAAAGCGCGTTACGGATTTGAACCGGGACGCGCCGTTAGCGCCAATGCAGTGAAGTTCACGCTGGCTTGGCGAGAATAAACAACACCGAGGAGTCGACTAGGGAGAGTTCGAAATGTCGAAGATCACGATGCCGGTCCGCCGCCGCACATTCATTCAGGCGGGCATTGCGGTCGGCGCCAGTCAGATCTTTGCCGCGCCATTCATCATCACCGCGCGTGGTGACGAGCCGATCAAGATCGGAATGGTCAATCCGCTGACCGGCGTGCTGGCAGCCTTGGCGCAAAGCGAAGTCGATGGCGCCAAATATGCCGAAGCCGAAATCAACAAAAAGGGAGGCATCCTCGGCCGCCCGGTCCAACTTCTAGTCGAAGATTCGGCCAATGACGTCGGCACCGGGGTGCAGAAGACGCGCAAATTGATCGACCGCGACAATGTCAATGTGATCCTCGGCGACGTTAATTCCGGCATTGCTTATGCGATGTCGCAAGTCACCAATGAAAAGAAGGTCTTTCACATCGTGCCGGGCGGGCACACCGATCCGATTACCGGCACCAATTGCAAATGGAATGTGTTCCGCGTCTGCAACACCACCTCGATGGAAGCCAACGCGGTGACGCCGGAACTGGTCAAGCGCTTCGGCAAGAAATGGTTTTTCATCACGCCGGATTATGCCTACGGCCACACCTTGCAGGATGCTTTCGTCAAAGCATTGATCAAAGCTGGCGGCAGCTATGACGGCGACATGCTGCCGATCAACAACACCGATTTCTCCGGCACGCTGATCAAGGCCAAGGCCTACAAGCCCAATGTGCTGCTAAACAATATGGGCGGCCTAACCCAGATCAATTGCATGAAGCAGTTCACGCAGTTCGGCATGCAGAACGAGATGGCGCTTGGCGGCGGCCTATTTGAATTGGAAAGCATCAAAGGCTGCCCGCCCGAGGCGCAAACCGGCTGGTGGGACATGGAATGGTGGTGGAACCAGCCCAATGTGCCGGAAGTCGTAAGCTTCGTCGCAGATTATCGCGCGACAATGAAAAAGACGCCGTCCGCCCGCGACTGGTTCGGTTATGTGTCCATGCACTCGTTCCGGCTTGCCGCCGAAAAGGCAAAATCGCTCGACGGTCCGAAGCTCGCCGCAGCGCTGGAGGATCTCGAGCTGCCGCCCGACGTCGCCTTGCAGCCCGGGCGCGTACGCTACCGCGCCGGTGATCACGAGCTGATGCCGAACATCTTTGTCGGCAACGTCCATCAACCTAAAGCTGGCGCCGCGGAGGATGTGTTCACGGTCGCTGCCCTGGTGCCCGGTGAAGAAGCGGCCGGTTCGGTTGCGGAGACGGGCTGCAAGATGGTGCAGCCGAGTTGAGCTTTCGACTCGCGCCGAAATCCCTTTCGTCGCGGTCGAACAAACGAAGTGGCGAAGCAATCCGATCGGGAATCGGGTTGCTTCGCTTTGTTGTGATCACGCGTGACGCGTAGAGCGGCCAATGGCGCAAGTCATATTGTTCAACGTCACTAACGGCCTAATCATCGGCGCTTTCTACGTGCTGATGGCGCTCGGCCTATCTCTGATCCTGAACTTGAGCAACGTCATCAATTTTGCGCATGGCAACTTCCTGGCGCTCGGCGGCTATCTCGCTTTCACTTTGTCGCCGGTAGTGGGCTATTGGGGTGCACTTTTGATCTCGCCGCTGCTCACTGCGCTCATTGGCGTCGCGGTCGAGCGACTGATGATCCGCAGAATCTATAATCGCGACCCCGTCTATAGCCTGCTGTTGACCTTCGGATTAGCCTTCGTGCTGCAAGATGGCGCACGTTATATCTGGGGCCCGAACGGTCTGCCGATGGGCCTGCCGGCTGTCTTGGCGCAGCCGATCACCTCAACCTTGTTCTTTATCACCTGGTACCGTGTGTTCATGGTGGCGATCGTCATCGTGACGGTGGTCGGCCTGTTTGCTTTCCTGCGCTATTCCCGGATCGGTCTGCGCATCCGCGCCGGGACCTTCGACCTGGAAACCGTGGCGACGCTCGGCGTCAACGTGCGGCATCTGCGAACCTTCAATTTCGCGGTTGGCTGTCTGTTGGCTGGACTGAGTGGTGTTCTTGCCGCCGGACAGATCGGGCTTAATCCGAACATGGGCGACGAACTGCTGATGCCGAGTTTCATCGCCATCATTGTCGGCGGTGTCGGCAGCCTGATCGGCACTTTGTTCGGCGGTTTGTTGATCGGCATGGCAGCGGCCTTGACCACGGCTGTCTATCCGGCCGCCAGCGAGGCGGTGATCTATGCGATCATGATGGCGGTGCTGCTGCTGCGTCCGCGCGGTCTCATTGGCGAAGAAGGCATGATGTCATGAGCACCGCCGTGGTCGCCGCAAGCGAGGGCCGCGCAATTAGCCGGCGTGTTTTGGCTCCAATTGCGATATTGGCGGTGCTGCTTACGGTTCCGTTTTGGCTGCCGCTGCTCGGTGGTTATACGGCGCTGGCGGCACGCGTTCTGGTGTTCGGGCTAGCCGCGATGGGCCTTAATATGCTGCTCGGTTTCACCGGCGTGTTGAGTTTCGGCCACGCCGCGTATTTTGGTCTCGGCGCCTATGGCGCTGGGCTCACGCTCCGCTACCTGGCGCATTCGACGCCGGCGGCGATCGTGGCGGGCACGCTGCTCGGCGGCTTGGCTGGTACTTTATTCGGCCTCTTGATCGTGCGACGGCGCGGCGTCTATTTCGCGATGTGCACGATCGCTTTTGGGCAGCTTTGGTACTATCTCGCCTATAGCTGGAATAGCGTGACCGGTGGTTTCGACGGTTTGCGCGATTTTCATCGCGAAGCGATCGGACTTGGCCCGCTCACGCTCGATATTAGCGAGGGTGGCACCGCGTTCTATTATTTCCTGCTGGCGATCTTTGCCGTCGCGGTCGGGCTGATGGGCTTTCTGCTGCGCTCGCCGTTCGGACGGACCCTCTTGGCGATCCGCGAGAATGAACGTCGCGCGCGCTTTCTGGGCATCCCGGTCGAGCACCATATCTGGCTGTCGTTCTCGATCTCCTGTTTCTTCACCGCGCTTGCCGGTACGCTCTATGCGCTGCTTAACAACTTCGCCGATCCGCTGACGCTGCATTACTCGTTGTCAGGATATTTCGTCGTGATGACCGTCATTGGCGGGATGCGCACATTCTGGGGCCCGCTTCTTGGCGCGGCGGTGTTCGTGATGCTGCAGGACTACATCTCATCCATGACGGTGAACTGGATGTCGTTTGTCGGCGCGATTTTCATTCTGGTCGTGCTGTTTTTTCCGCGCGGCTTGCTGGGAATGATGCGGCGTCGCATTGCCGCGTGATTGCCAAGCGGCGAGATCAGCGTGGTCGCGTAAGCGTACAGTGTTGAGCTAATAAGGTAGCCCCACGTAATTTTCGGCAAACGCGGTCGCCGCCGCTTTCGAGCGGAACAGATAATCAAGCTCGGCAAGCTGCAACTGATGGTCGAACGGGTTGTCGGACATTCGGTGCAGCGTCATGGTCATCCACCACGAAAAGCGCTCGGCCTTCCATACCCGCGCGAGCGCCCGCGCCGAATAATGCTCAAGCTCGGCGTCTGACTTCTCCTCGTAATATTCGATCAGCGCCCGTGATAAGTAGCGCACGTCGCTCGCCGCGAGATTAAGCCCTTTGGCGCCGGTCGGCGGCACAATGTGCGCGGCATCGCCGGCAAGGAAAAGCTGGCCGAAGCGCATCGGCTCGGCCACAAAGCTACGCAACGGCGCGATACTCTTTTCGATCGACGGCCCGGTGACCAAGCGATCGCGCGCCTCGTCATCGAGCCGTGGCTTCAGCTCTTCCCAGAAGCGGTCGTCCGGCCATGAATCAAGGTCTTCGGCGAGACTGCATTGCAAGTAGTAGCGACTGCGTGTCGGCGAGCGCATCGAGCATAACGCAAATCCGAGCGGATGCCGCACATAGATCAATTCCTCGGAAACCGGCGGCGTATCGGCCAGGATGCCGAGCCAGCCCAGCGGATAGACCCGCTCGTAAGTATTGATGGCGCGGGCGGGCACGCTCTTGCGGCTAATGCCGTGGAAGCCATCGCAGCCGGCGATGAAATCGCAGGCGATTTCATGCGAGCTGCCACCGGCGCGATAGCTCACGCGCGGCCGATTGCCGGAAATGTCGCGCAGGCTCACGTCCTGGGCGGAATAGATGCTTGGCACATCCGCCGCGGCGCGGCCGTCCATGAGATCTTTGGTGATTTCGGTCTGGCCGTAGACCATCACCGTCTTGCCGGTCAGGTCCTTGAACGAAAGGCGGTGGCGTGTGCCGTCGACGCAAATTTGCACGCCCTCATGGAGGAGGCCATCGGCGTGCATCCGCGCGCCGACGCCGGCCTCGTCCAAGAGATCCATCGTGACCTGTTCGATAACGCCGGCGCGCACGCGGCTGAGGACATGCTCCGCGGTCTGCCGTTCAAGAATGATGTTGGCAATGCCGCGTTTGTGCAGCAGCTGCCCTAGCAACAGCCCGGCAGGACCGGCGCCAATAATGACGACTTGAGTTCTCATAAACGAACGCGTTAGACAGTGCGCTGGCCTCGGTTCCAGCAAAATAGCACGCGCCGGTTCCTGATGGCGAAATCGTACTTTCGCCACCTTTGACCAAGCAGGTGTTGGCGCAGCGCTTCCGCCGGAGCTTAAATGCACCCACCGGCGGTGGATTCACCGGCGTCCGTCGTCGGCAAGAACAGTCAGCAAGAGAGTCGCCAACTCAATCACTAACCCCGGGGAATACATCATGCGGATCGTTCGCTTGGCCTGCACGCTTATCCTGCTCGCGGCCGTCCTGTTTTGTCGTATCGACGGCGCGGCTGCCCAGGGTAGTGACGCCGTCCGCCAAGCATGCACCCCGGACGCCATGCGGCTTTGTTCCGATGTTATTCCGGACGTGCCGAAGGTTACCGCCTGCATGAAAGCCAAGTCCCGGCAGCTCAGCGAAGCCTGCCGCGTGGCAATGCGCGGCGAGGGGACCACGGGGGCGCGTCGTCATCGCGGCCATTACCACCACTATCGCCATTGCCACCACTGCCACTGAGCGCCGCTCAACAGTGGCGCGTTTCGCTGCGCCTGCGACCGGGCGTCGCGATTGCAAGCGGCCGCTTGAGCGGCCGCGCCGGAAAGTGCCATTGTGCCGCCGAAGTGCAGGGGACCGGCGCAGATCGGCTATTCGCGGGGTGAGGACATGCGTCGGGCCAGGCGGTTCGGCAGCGAGCGCGCTGTGCGATGTCTCGCCTTGGCGCTCTTGGCGGCGACCCTGGCGATCGTGGTTCTCGTCGAAACGCGGGCGCAACCCGCCGCTGGCGAGGACCCCGCGTTACTGGCCGCCGATATAGCGCTCAACGATGCGATGCGGGGCGCCGATAGATCCACCGCGCGTCGGCTGCTCTCACTGCAATTCACCTACACCGATGAAGGCGGCAGGGCCTATTCGCGAAAGGATTTTCTCGCTGACTTGAAAAACCTATCAGCCGCGCCGCCGAGCGACCGAAAGGTCGCGATGTATGGTCTGGTTGCCGCGGTTACGGGCGATCGCAAGCTCGTGCAGGGCAACGCGAGCTTCTTCCTCGACATCTGGGTCAAGCAGAAAGGCGCTTGGCGCGCGCTGGCGATGCAGAATGTTGTGCTCGCGGAAGCAACTCCACCGGCCGCGTCGGCCGCGCGTGGCGAGGAAACTAAATCCGGCGAATGCAAGAACCCGTGTCAAACCGTGCCCTATCGCGTGCGCTCGTCGGCCGAGCAAGAGGTCCTCAATTCGTTTCTCGCGGTCGAGAAGGCGAGCATTGCGCATGATGCACGGGAATGGTCAAAGCACGTGGCCGACGAATTCGTACTTTATCGGTCCGGCTATCCTCCCATCAGCAAGGCGGCGCGCATTGCAACGATCGAGCGGCAGAAAGAGGCCGGAAGCCCGGTGATAGTCGGCGAACTGCAGGCCGTGCGCCTTGCGGTCTATGGCGATGCCGCGGCGATGATCGCAACAGAGATGGTTCCGGGTAATTCACGCCCGCCTTATCGCGCCGCGCGAGTATGGGTGAGACGTAACGGCCAATGGCTGATGGGGATCAGCGTTCAGACCGACATCCAGACCCCCTAGCGAAAAGCACTAGTCCTGCGGCAGTTCGGCAATGCCGAGCTCTTTCGCGAATGCCGCAACTTGAGCGCGTTGCTCTTGCGTTGATTTGGCAAATTCTTCCGGCCCGCCGACATTGAGAATCTGCCCGGACGTGATCAAGCGCTGTTTGATCGTGTCATCGGCGACCGCGCGGATGTCGGCGGCGATCCGCTGACGCAACGCGAGCGGCATGCCGTTCGGTCCGAACAAGCCGACCAGGCCGTCGATCGTGAGCGCTGGTTGGCCGGCTTCCTGCACCGTCGGCACATTGGGTTCGCTCGGCGCGCGCACGGTATTGGTTACGCAAAGCAGCTTGATTTTGCCGGACTGCAGCTGCGGCCGCACGATCGCCAGCGCCGATTCATAGACTTGCACGCGGCCCTCGGCGAGGTCGTTGGCGGCATCGACCGGGTTTTTGTAAGCGACCTTGGCGATGTCCAGTTCTTCGCGCTTGAGCCATCCGCCAAAGATGAAATCAAGCGCGCCAGTGACGCCGGCCCAGTTCAGCTTGCCCGGTTGCGCGCGGGCGAGCGCAATCAGTTGATCGAGCGAATTGACGTTCAAGCTCGACGGCGCGGAGATCGCGATGATGGTGTTGGAGATGCGCGCAATTGGCAGCAAATCGCTTGTCCGATACGGCAGGTGGTCGTGCAGGAAGGGATGCGCCGTGAAAGAGGAGGTCGGCGAAAACAACAATTCATGATCGTCATGCGCGCCGACGAATGCATTGATGGCGACAATGCCGTCCCCGCCCGGCCGGTTCTCCACCACGACCGGCTGCCCCCAGCGCTGTGCGAGGCGATCCGCGAACAGCCGCGCGCCGATATCGGCGCCGCTGCCCGGACCGAGCGTGAGGATGAATTTCACCGGCCGCGTCGGCCATGCCTGATCCGCTGACGCCATGGAGGACAACAGCGGCGCGCCAAGCATCAGCGCGGCCAAGAGGACGACACTGGCACCAAATGCAAAAAACCGGCGCAACTTCACGGGTTGATCTCCTCCGCTTCGCAATTTTTTTGCTTGCTCGCCCTCAGCTTTCCAATCCGGTCGGCACGTTTTTGTTTTCACTTACGAGCTTCATGCCGGCCGCAAGCGCCATGGTTTCGGCAAGTGCGGCGAAATCCTTTCGCAGATAGTCTTGCCGGTCCTTTTGCAGCGTCGCGGCGCCGAAGTGGCTCTGCAACACTTCCCGCGCTGCCGCCGTGACCGGCATCGGCACGTCCATGTCGCGGCCGAGTTCGAGCCCGAGATCGAGATCCTTGCGCAGGAGCTCCGGCGTGAACGTCGTCGTCCAGTCGAGATTGACCAGGGCGGGCGATTTGTAACGGGTGAACATCGAGCCCATCACGCCATTATTGAGGAACGCAAGGAAGGCGTGGCGGGGCACGCCCATCTTGTTGGTGAGGAGCGTGATCTCTATCAGGTTCTCTATCACCACCCCGAGCATCACGTTGTGCGCGATCTTGCAGACACGCGCCAGTTCGCCTTCGCCCACATATGACACACCGCGCGGGGCGAACACCTCAATCAGAGGCATGGCAATCTTGCATGCCGCTTCAGCGCCCGAGACTACGGCCGAGAGCTGGCCAGCTTTGATCACCTTGGCGTTGCCGCTCACCGGCGCGGCGACGAAATCGGCGCCGAGTGCCTTGAGCCGTTGACGGATTGCCGCGGATTCCTCGACCGCGATAGTCGAGCAATCGACGACGACCGGTGGCATTTTGCCGCCCCCGGCGGCCACGCCGTGCTCGCCGTACAGCACGTCCCGCACGTCGTTGCCGGTGGCGACGATCGAGAACAGCACATCGACCGATTTTAAATCCGATAGGCGATCGACGACCTTGCCGCCGATCTTCGCAAGCGGCTCCGCTTTGGCACGGGTGCGATTCCAGATCGACACATCGTGGCCCGCTTTGATCAGCCGTTCGGCCATGGGAAAGCCCATGCGGCCCATGCCGATCCAGCCGATTTTCTGCGTGTTACTCGGTGCCATCGCCAACTCCTTCACGTTGCATGATGTCCTAGCACAGCGCGTAACTGCTGCAACGTTGACAGCGGAAGAATGCTTGTCCGCCGGTCCAGGCTCACATTATCCTGTGAACGCTATGCATGATGTCGTCATCCTGTGAACGCTATGCATGATGTCGTCGAACATGGAAAATTCGGCGTCGCTCCGGCGTTCGGCGACCGCAATCCTTTCTGGCGTGTTTGGCGCAACGCCTATCCATTCGTCGTGGTCGGCGTATTGTGGGAGGCCATTGCGCATCTCGGCCTTTTGTCCGTTCAATTCTTCCCGCCTTTGGAGGCGATCGCCGCGACTTTCGCGCGGCTCACTATGAACGGCGTTCTGCCGCATCACGCCTTGGACACGCTCGTACGGCTGATCGTCGGCTTTACGCTGGCGGCCTGTGCGGGAATTACAGCAGGCGTCCTTATGGGCCGTTCGCGCCGGGCCGAAGATATTTTGCTGCCGCTGGTGAGCATCGGCGCGCCGATTCCGGGTCTCGCTTATGCTCCGCTTTTCCTGCTGTGGTTCGGCGCAGGCAACGTTTCCGCCGTTGCGCTGGTCGCTTTCGTTTCCGCGTTTCCGATCATCTACAATTCCTGGACCGGCGTAAAAGCGGTGAAGGAGATCTGGCTGCGTTCGGCACAGGCCATGGGCGCCGACGATCGCCGGCTATTTCGGCACGTCGTTCTGCCCGGCGCGCTGCCTTACATCGTCACCGGCCTTCGGCTCGGCTTGGCACAGGCATGGCGTATTCTAGTCGCGGTCGAAATGCTTGCCGCTGTTCCTTGGGGATTGGGCTGGCTGATTTTCGGCGCGCAAGAATTCCTCAACACCGATGTGATGTTGGCCGGGATCACGGTAATCGCGCTCATCGGGTTAGCGCTGGAGAAACTCGTATTTGCGCCCCTGGAGAATTTCACCGTGGTGCGATGGGGCATGATGACATGACGGGCAAACGCGCATCGCCGATCCGGTCGGACTCATTGCGGCGCGGCGCGCTGACCCTCATCGTGGCCGCCGCGCTTTACGAAGCGGTCGCCCGCAGCGGCTACTTCCCGCCGGCATTGACGCCGACCCTTGGTTCAATCGCGCACGCGCTGTTTGCTTCGTTGCTCGATGGCGCCATGCTCTTTCATGCCGCCGCGACGCTCTATCGGGTGGTCATCGGTTTCGGCTGTGCGATCGCCATCGGCCTGCCTTTGGGCGTGATGATGGGCCGTTTCCGGCCGGTGGAAAATTTCGTCCTGCCGCTCACCAGCGCGCTGATGCCGATTCCGTCACTTGCCTGGGTGCCGATTTTCATCCTCTGGTTCGGTCTCGGCAATACCGTGAGCGTGCTCATCGTATTTTACGCTGCGCTGTTTCCGATGCTGCTCAATACCTGGTCCGGGGTGCGCTCGGTCAACCCGATCTGGCTGCGCGCGGCGGGCGCGATGGGCGCCAACGAACGCGCGCTATTCTGGAAAGTCATTATTCCCGGCGCGTCGCCGTTCATCATTGCCGGACTGCGCCAATCGTTCCTGCGCTCTTGGATCGCAGTGATCGGCGCCGAAATGCTGGCGGGTTCGGATTGGGGACTGGGCTGGGTGATCTTCGACGCCAAGCAATTTCTCGACACCGATATGATGCTGGCATCGCTTCTCGTCATCGGCGGTATCGGCTTTGCGACCGAGCGCCTGGTGTTTGGCTCGGTCGAGCGCGCCACGATCTACCGCTGGGGCATGGCGCAGTCGGCGCGGGGCTAGAGCGTGACGCTGAAAACTGGAAAGCGGTTTTCGAAAAGACGGTGTCTCCGGAAAGCGCTTCTGTAGTTACTCGGCTTTGATATCCGCGGCCGTTATGATGGCTTGATATTTGGCGATCTCAGCGCGAACGAAACCCGCAAATTCATCCGTCGACAACGTCGAAATCTCCATGCCGTCGTTTTGCAAGCGCGACTTCATATCGGGTTCAAGTAGAATGCCGTTGATTGCTTTGTTCAACCGCTGAGCAACGTCCAGCGGCAACGCGCGCGGGCCAAGAAATCCGACCCAAAGGCTGAAATCGAAATCCGCAATTCCGGTCGCTTCGGCGACGGTCGGAATCTCCGGCGCCGCGCTTGAGCGCTTGCCTGAGGAAACCGCGAGCAATTTGACCTTGCCGCCTTGCATCAGCGGCACGGCGGCGGGAAATCCCGGAAAATAGAAATCGACATGGCCGCCGACGACGTCGTTCAAGGCCGGCGCGGCGCCCTTATAGGGCACATGCGTCAGCCTGTTGTTGAGCTTGAGCTTCAACAACTCGCCGGCGAGGTGGCCGGGCGTGCCGATGCCGGCGGAGGCGAAGGTCACCGACTGATCCGTAGTGCGCAGGAATTTCACGAACTCCGCCATGGTTGCGTAAGGCGCATTCGCAGGGACGACCAGCGCTAGCGGCACGACGCCGGCAAGCGCGATGGCTTGCAAGTCCTTGCGCGGATCGTAACCGGCGCCTTTCATGAAAAACGGATTGATCGCGATTTCGGGCGTCTGCGCGACGGTGAGCGTGTAACCGTCCGGTTCGGCGCCAACCACGTCGCGTGCGCCTAATGTGCCGCCGGCGCCGGAACGGTTCTCGACGACGACCGATTGCCCGAGCACGCTCGATAACCGGTTGCCGACCAGCCGCGCAACAATGTCGCCCGTGCCGCCCGGCGCGAAGTTGACGATGAGATGAATGGGCCGGCTGGGAAATGCGTCCGGCCAGGCCGGTGCCGTCGCCGCGAGGCCGATTGCAAACACGAGTGCCGCAGCGGCACGCTTAACCGGGATCGAATTCATCGCGGCGATCCTTTTGCGTCTGGCCGTCGGCCAAACCTTCTGGCACAAGCCTTCTGGCACAAACCTGCATGTTAGGGGGAAGACGCCAAATCTGAAAGCGTCGGGAAGCGGGCGATGGTCCATATCGAGGCGCGCGACATTACGCTTACCTATCAGACTCCGAACGGAGCGGTCCCGGCCGTTCACGGCGTCAGCTTCGGTATCGAGACTTCCGAATTTCTCTGCATCGTCGGGCCGAGCGGGTGCGGCAAGTCGACGCTTTTGAACATCATGGCCGGCTTCTTGAGCCCGACTGGCGGTGAAATCCGGATCGGTGGTGCGCCAGTGCAGGGCTACGGTATGGATCGCGGCGTCGTGTTCCAGGATTTCGCGCAGCTGTTTCCATGGCGTACGGCGCTCGGCAATGTGGCGTTTGGGCTTGAAATGAAAGGCCTGCCCAAGGCGGAACGTAACGCGATTGCGCTGGAACAGCTTCGGCTGGTCAAACTTGAGAATTTCGCCCGCTCCTATCCGCATCATCTATCCGGTGGCATGCAGCAACGGGTCGCGATCGCTCGCGCACTCGCTTACAATCCCGCGGTATTGTTAATGGACGAGCCGTTCGCGGCGCTTGACGCCTTGACGCGCGATGAGATGCAGCGGCTGCTCGCCGAAGTTTGGCGGGCGACACGCAAGACGGTGATCTATGTAACCCACAATGTCGCCGAAGCCGTGTTTCTGGCCGATCGCGTGATGGTCATGACGCCGCATCCGGGGACGATCAAAACCGAGGTGCCGATCCGGCTGGCGCGGCCACGCGATCCGCTCAGCGTGGAATTTCTCGACTACCAGAAACGCCTGCTGCATCTGCTCGGGCAAGGGCAACGAACGTGATAGCAACGAACGTGATAGCAACGAACGGGACAGGACTGCCGGATCCAATTCATGCAACGGACCAAGTGAAAAATAAGAACGAGAAAAAACAAAAAGCCGGAGGAAGACCATGAAAGCGCAGTGGACCAAACCACCGATGGCTCTGACGCGACGTCAGTGCCTCGCCGCGACTGGCGCAGGCGCGTTGGTGCTTGGCTTGGCTGTGAGCCCTGCGGGCGCCACCGCAGCAACCATCCGCCAAGGCTATCAAACCAATATCTGGGGCATGCCGACCTACTACCTGTTGAAATCGGGTTATCTCGAGAAGCACGGGATCGCGGCGGAGGAATTCGCCGTCCCGTCCGGCAACCTGACCATGCAACAGATGGTGGCGCGGCAGGTCGATCTCGGCACCTATGCCGCCCAGTCGTTCGTCATCGGCAATGCCAAAGGCAGCCTGGTGGCGATCGCGCTGATCGAACATGTCGGCAAAACGGCGCGGATCACCACGCGCAAGGATTTGAACATCACAAAAGTGGAAGAGCTGCGCGGTCGCCGGATTGCCAACCAGACCGGTTCCTCCGTCGGCAACGTTTTTGTCGATACGATCATGCCGCAGCACGGCCTCAACAAAGGCGATTACGTGGAAGTTCGCATGGACGTGAATAACATGGTCGCCGCGCTTGCCGCCAAGACCGTGGACGCGATGGTCAACGTCGAGCCCTATAACGTGGTTGCCGTCGCTGACGGCATCGGCAATGATCTGATCGACTTCTCCGGCGTCGATCCAATGCCGGTCTTCATGGCCGCAACGCCTGATTTTGTGCAAGCCAAGCCAGACATCGTTATCGCTTATCTGAAGGCCTGGCTCGATGTCGCCGGCGATTTCAAGAATGCGCCGCAAAAAGTCGCCGATGTGATCTACAAGTTTTATACCGATAAGGGTTACAATATGGAACTCGACACGTTCGCCAGAGCGCTGTCGCGCGTCGAAGTTAATCCCGGTTTTCCTCGCGACTTGCAGCCTTACATGCAGCAGCAAGCCGAGATCCTGTTGGCGGATAAGAAAATCGGCGCCATTCCCGATTGGAAGGTGGCGCTGCGCCCGGATTTCATGGAACGCGCGCGTGCTGGATCATAGGGGCGGCCCCATCGGCAATTAATTTGTACCCGACAGGAGATTTGACTGATGCTGAGCAAAGTCGAAAGCCCGCTGACCAAGGGCTATCAACCCATCATCTGGAATTTCAAGCTGCTGGCGCACGATATGCTTGGCGGGTTCGGCGGCATGGGCGAGGGCATGTCGGTGCAGATCGCGCCGGATGGCCGGCGCATAATCTGGCTGGCGCATGAGAGCGCGCCGAAGAATTTCACCGCCGTCGATGTTTCCGATCCGCGCAAACCCAAAGTGGTGTGCCAGACCGATCTGCCGCACGCCAATATGCGCTCGAACTCGCTGGAAACCAGCGGAAACTTGATGGCGGTTGCGTACCAGACGTCGAAAAAAGATTTAAAGCCCGCTGGTTTCGAACTATTCGATATTTCCAAACCGGAAAACCCAAAATCGATTGCGTTGTTCGATTGCTCGGGGCCGCATTCCCGCGGCGTGCATCAGCTTTGGTTTTGTGACGGCGAATTCGTGCATTGCGCTTCCGGCTCGCGTGATTTCATTCCTACCAATGCGAACGACGATCAGTTCTATCGCTGCGTCGACGTGCGCAATCCGTCGAAGCCGGTCGAAATCGGCCGCTGGTGGATGCCGGGCACGCGGCAAGGCGACAACGTAACGCCGCCGCCGCGCCATCCGATCGATAAAGGCTACCGCGCGCACAACACCAACGTCTATCCGCAGCGCGGCGACCGCTGCTACCTCGCCTATATCGATGGCGGCATGTTTGTGTTGGACATTTCCGACAAGGCCAATCCGAAGAAAATTTCACATTGGACCAATTCGCCGCCTTATACCGGCTTCATGCATACCGTGGTTCCTCTGTTCGACCGCGGGCTGATGCTGGTGACTGACGAGTCGACCGAGAACAATTGCAAGGACTGGCCGAAATTGATCTGGGTTCTAGATGCGCGCGATGAGACCAATCTCGTACCGATCGCGACCTGCCCGATGCCCGATCACCGCATTTACGCGCAGGCAGGACGGTTCGGTGCGCACAATATTCATGAGAATGTGCCGCTGCCGACTGCGTGGCAGTCCGATCAGATCGTGCTTGGCACCTTCTTCAATGGCGGCTTGCGCGCCTACGACATTGCCAATCCTTACCAGCCGAAAGAGGTCGGTATTTTCATGCCGCCAGGGCCTGCCGGTGCGCCGACCGGCACAATTCAGATGAACGACGTGTTCGTCGACGAGCGCGGCATCGTCTACACCGTCGATCGTCACGTCGGCGGGCTCTATATTCTGGAGATGGATTTTTGACGTGAACGTCGCCATGCTCGATCTTTTCCCCTCGCGCGAAGCCGGCTTGTTTGGGCGCAGGCTCAAACGCGAGCGCGGCGCGCGAATTCCGGTCACGGTGGTGACCGGCTTTCTCGGCGCCGGCAAGACGACGCTGATCCGGCGGTTTCTCGAATCACCGGAGGGGCAGGGAACGGCGGTGATTGTCAATGAATTCGGCGTCGTCGGCATTGACGATGCTTTGGTGCGCGACAGCGCCGAGCAGACCGTGCTGCTCGGCAACGGCTGCGTCTGCTGCATCACGCGGAGCGATTTGCAATTGGCATTGCGTCAACTTTTGATCGATCGCGAACGCGGTTTGGCGCCGGGTTTTGCGCGGATCGTCATTGAGACCTCCGGGCTCGCCGATCCGGCGCCGATCCTGCAGACATTCTCCACCGATCGCGCGCTCGGCGGTGAATTCCACATCGATGTGTTGCTCGCGGTGGTCGATGCGATGAACGGGGAAGCAAACCTCAAAACCGCCGCCGAGGCGCGCAAGCAAGTCATCCTGGCGGACCGCCTGGTGATCTCGAAAAGCGATCTCGCCGGTGCGGCTGAGGTTGAACTCCTGATCCGGCACTTGCAAGAACTCAATCCGCGCGCGGCGATCGATGTCGCGGTCGCCGGTGCGCTCGACCCGGATCAGTTCATTGCGCCGGCGACAGCCGAGCGCAGCGGTTTTATTGCCGAAGCCGAGCACAGCGACGGAATCGCCAGCTTTGTGTTGGAGCGGCAGAAGCCGATGCGATGGCCGGCCTTCACCCGCGCCATGGAAACGCTGATCGCACTGCGTGGCGGCGATCTTTTGCGCGTCAAGGGCATTCTCAATGTTGCCGGCTGCCAAGGCCCCGTGATCGTGCAATATGTGCAGCATCTCGCCCATCCGCCGGTGGAACTGCAATCGTGGCCGGACCAAAACCGCAACAGCCGAATTGTTTTCATCACGCGCAAGATTGCCGAAACTCAGGTGCGCGATCTATTTGCTGCGGTGGAGACACTGGCGAATAGCGTTTAGCGGGCAGCCACCTGAGCATGGCAGGAATTCGTTTATCCCAGTCGTATTCCCAAACGCATGGTTTGAGAATAGTTTTCGGCAATCAAAAAGTGGCGGGACGTGCGAACAGCTAAGCTCCCACCGCGCCAGGAGGACGCGCTGCGATGAATGAAAAGTTTTCGTTGAACGTTGATGGCAAGAGCCACACCATCGTCGCCGATCCCGACACCCCGCTCCTTTACGTGCTGCGCGACGATCTCGGATTGAACAATCCTCATTTCGGCTGCGGCCTCGCGCAATGCGGCGCCTGCACGGTGCATCTCGACGGTCAGCCGATCCGCTCCTGCATCACGCCGGTCTCGGCGGTTGGCGACGCCAAGATCGTCACGCTCGCCGGTTTGGGCACGCCGGACAAGCCGCATCCGCTGCAGACCGCCTATATCGAGGAACAGGTTCCGCAATGCGGCTATTGCATCAACGGTTGGCTCATGACCGCCGCCGCATTCCTGCGCGACAACAAAAAACCGACTGACGCTCAAATTCGCTCGGCGCTCGAAGGCCTGAAATGCCGCTGCGGCACGCATGTGAGCATCCTCCGCGCCGTCAATCGCGCCGCCGCGATGATGGGCTGAGGAGCGCCGCCATGAACCAGATAACGAAGCTTCGCCCTTCGCGACGCGCGCTGCTCAAGACCGGCGGCGCGCTGGTGGTTTCCATCGGCGCGGCGGTACCGTTCGATTTTGCCCGCGCGGCCGAGGATTCGCTTGTCGCCGGCATACAGCCGCCGCTGACGCCCGATCGTCTATCGTCCTACATCGCCGTTAATGCCGACGGCACGGTTTCGGCCTTCTTCGGCAAAATAGACATGGGCCAAGGCATCGCCGTCGCCATTGCGCAGATGGTGGCGGAAGAGCTCGACGTGCCATTCAAGGCCGTCAAGGTCGTCATGGGCGACACCGCAACAAGCGTCAACCAGGGCGGCGCATCCGGCGCGACCGGCGTACAGAACGGCGGCAAGCAGTTGCGCGTTGCCGCCGCCGAGGCGCGCCGCATCTTGATCGATCTCGCTGCCGAAAAACTTGGCGTGCCGGCGGAACGGCTTTCGGTCAATGGCGGCATCGTTCATACCGACACGGAAATGGCGAAGAGCGTCAGTTATGGCGAGTTAATAGGCGGACGCTATTTCAACGTGACGCTGGCTTGGAATGGGAAAATCGGCAATCCGCTTTACGCGCCCGGCAAGGCGCAGCCGAAAAATCCGAAGGATTACAAAATCGTCGGCCAGCCGATCAAACGCGAAGACGTGGCGCCGCGCGTCTTCGCGCAATTTAATTTCTGCACCGACGTCAAAGTGCCCGGCATGGTGCACGGCCGCATGATTCGTCCGACGATCGCGGGCGCTATGCCGGTCAGCGTCGACGAAAGTTCGATCAAGGACATTCCCGGCGCGCGCGTGGTGTGGAACCAAGGCTTTCTCGGCGTCGTCGCCGACAAGGAATGGGATGCGATCAAGGCCGCGCAACAGCTCAAGGTGACGTGGTCGAATGCGGCGCCGCCATTTCCGGATCAGGCTTCGCTCTACGATCGCATTCGCAAGGCCCCGGTGCGTAAGCAGGAAAGCCCTGACCCGCAGACCGGCAATGTCGATGAAGCGTTCAAAAGCGCCGCCCGTGTCATTGAGGCCGAATACGAATGGCCGTTTCAGTCCCATGCCAGCATGGGTCCCGCCTGCGCCGTGGCCGAGATCAAAAACGATCAGGTCACGCTGTGGACCGGTTCGCAAAAGCCGCATTTCACCCGCGACGGCGTCGCCGGCATACTCGGCCTGCCGCCGGAGAAGGTGCGCGCCATCTGGGTTCCCGGGCCGGGCTCGTATGGCCGCAACGACGCCGGCGATGCGGCGATGGATGCCGCGCTGTTGGCCAAAGCCGTCAGCAAGCCGGTTCGGCTGCAATACATGCGCGATCAGGCGACCGGGTGGGATCCGAAAGCACCGGCTTCGATCCATCGCGCGCGCGCGGCGATCGATGCCGCGGGCAAAGTGATCGCCTACGAATTCACCAGCAAGGCATTCCCCCGCGTCGATGTGAATTCCAACGAAAGCAAACCTCACGACACGCTGGCGGGGCAGTTGACCGGCGTGGCGTTGCAATCCGGCGACGGTTTCGGCGTGCCGGAGGACTCTTATGGTTTTGCCAATAAACGGACTTCCTGGGAAACGATCCCGCCGCTGCTCGATCGTGGCTCGCCATTGCGGACGTCCCATATGCGCGACCCGGTGGGACCGCAAATCCATTTCGCAAGCGAATCGTTCATGGACGAAGTCGCTGCCGCGCTTAAGCTCGATCCGGTTGCGTTTCGGCTGCAATATGTCACCGATCCGCGCGACATCGCCGTGATCAAAGCGGCGGCGGAGAAAGCGGGCTGGGAGTCCCGTCCTTCACCACGCAAGGACCAGAGCGGCAATAAGGTTTCGGGACGCGGGTTCGCCTATGTGCAGCGTCATCCGACCCGCGTCGCCATCGTCGCTGAAGTCGAAATCGATCGGTCCAGCGGTAAGATCTGGGCACGCAAGTTCACGGTCGCGCACGATTGCGGCCAGATCATCAATCCGGATGGATTGCTGCACACGATCGAAGGCAATGTCGTGCAGGCGGTCAGCCGGACGCTTTGGGAAGAGGTCAGGTTCAACAACAAAAACGTCACCAGCGTCGATTGGCTGTCCTATCCGATCCTCGACATCACCCAGACCCCGGAAACGATCGACGTTGTTCTGATCGACCGGCCGGAGATCGCGCCTACCGGCGCCGGCGAACCGGCGACGCGGCCGGTCGCCGCAGCAATCGCCAATGCGGTTTTCGATGCCACCGGCGTTCGCATCCGGCGGGTGCCGTTCTCGCCGGACTATGTGAAAGCGGCGCTATCGTAGCGCGGCTAGGAAAACGTTTTCAAGCTTTCGGCAAAGGAAAGCGTGCCTTCGATAAACTCTCCGGCATCACTGGATGGCGTCTTCACGATCTGAGGCGCACGATCGTCTCTGGGATGGCGCGCTTAGATGTGCCGCCGCATGTTGCTGACAAGATTCTCAATCACCAAGCCGGGACGATCTCTGGTGTCGAAAGCGGACATCGCCGAGCGCAACTCGAATGTCTGCTTTCGGTCAATATCGGACATCGCTGGCTGCTTAATACCCTTCGCGTATCGTTCCCACGTTCGCCGCCGCACCGTCACGGCATCGGTATCTTTCATTGTGACAAAGGTCACTCTGGACCATGACAGTCCGCGTTATTAATCCCTCATGATCCCGTGCCGTCGGTGGCATGCCGAGTTTGCGTAATTGAAGGCAGCGATTGTGTCTTCGGTGGCCGCGCGATCGTAAAACAAATCATGGAGGATCTGCCATGTTGTACTGCATCACCGCCAACTACACGCCCAACGCGCTGCAGGCCATGGCAAAAAATCCAAACTTCAAGCGTAGTGAAGCGGTCGAGAAACTGGTGACAGCCGCTGGCGGCAAGTTGGTTGCTATGTACGGCACCATTGTCGACGGTCCCGGCGCGATGGCGATCATCGATGTTGATCCAAGCGTAGCGCCAGCAATAGCAGCCCTCGTGGCATCATCCGATGGCGTTCACAACGTTAGGGCGCAGCGTCTGTTCACGATGGACGAAGTGGTGGCCGTCCGGCAAATGAGAGCACGGCTTCAGGCGTCCTACATGCCGCCCGGTCAATAGATGGCTCCATGCCGCCGCGCGCGACCGTTTCTTTCCTCCATTAGCAACCATTCGAACCTGGCCAGGTCACGTGCGACGACGTCCGCTTTGGATGAAAATCGGACATTCTCGGAGATTTGTATGATGTCCGCTTTACCCCCCGAAAGCAGACATCGGCTGAGCACATTGGATGTTTGGGTCAACAACAGACATTCCGCGATGTCTGCGTCACGTCTGCTTCACACCGATAAGCGGACATTGATCGGCGGCTCTTGCACGTCGGCTCGCCCTCACTTAACGCCAAGGGCGGCGTGCCACTTTCTGTCAAGTTGATTACGATGGGCTTCATGAGAGGACGCCCGCGAGCGAATTTGGAAGGGCGGAGACGTTTCGTCGGCGGCGCGGTGCGGATGACAATTGTCGCCGTCTTTGCCGCTGCATTCACGATGTCAGTCTCCGCGCAGGACTTCATGGCGGGACCAGGCACGCTGGCCGTCGCCTTTCCGAAACCCGATCGCCCGGTCGCGGACATCATCAGCCCAATCTGGCACGACGAAAAGGAGCGTGACGATGCCGGCGAACCAACCCAGCTTGTCCGCCTGCTCGGCATCAAATCCGGGATGACCGTCGCGGACATCGGAGCGGGCAGCGGCTATTACGTTGTGCGGCTGTCCCCGATCGTCGGTCCCCGGGGCCGCATCATCGCACAAGATGTCGTACCTGAATATTTGCGAGGCCTCCGCAGTCGGGTGCGCGATCTCGGATTGCAAAACGTTGTAATCAGCCTTGGTGAGCCACACGATCCGAGGTTGCCAGCTGATTCGCTCAACATTGCGATCATGGTGCACATGTATCACGAGATCGCCCAGCCCTACGCCCTGCTCTACAATCTCGTTCCCGCACTTAAACCTGGCGCGCGTGTCGGCATTATCGACGCCTACGGGCCGACCTCCGAGCATGGTACCCCGCCAGGTCTTCTGCGGTGTGAGCTTGCAGCCGTAGGATACCGCGAGATCAGCCTGGATGGTCTCACAGGCAGCGACGCTTATCTCGCGATCTTCGCGCCGCCGTCTGTTGCGAGCCGGACGCGGCCGGAAGCTATGGTCGCGTGCAAGGCGCGCCATAGCCGATTGCCGATGCACCGCCACGCGACGCTCGCGCTGTTCTCCAGTGTCGCGCGTGGCTTTGCATAAGAAACCGCATCGCCTCTTATTTCGCCCCGATGACCATTGCCCAGTAAATTCGGTGGTCATTTTGTGCATGCGCAACGCCGATCCACTTCGCGCCGTGCAGCAGCAGATTAGCGCGATGTCCAGCCGAATTAGTCCACTGCTCTAAAGTGCCAGCGAAATCTGCATGACCATATGCGATATTCTCAGCCGCGCGATTGAAGCCGCTACCACCGATTCGGGTTGAAAACGGGGCTAGTGCATTGTGATCGAGCGAGTCGCGCATCGCCATGGCATTCGCTTGCTCCTGCGCAATGCGGGTGAGTGCGGCGCTGATAACGACCGAGTCCTCGTCGTGTTGATGACGAAATGCAGAGATCAGCACCGCAGGATCGCGGCCGGTAGCGTCAAGCAATGACGGTCTCGGACGCGGCAGCGGGGGATTCTCGATCGGCACAGTGTCAGTTTGCACGGTGGCGTTTTGCTCGCCCGCGTGCGCGGATGAGATGAGCGTTACCAACACAATGGCTACATTGATCGATAACATTTCTTGCCGTCCCAAACGCAAAGACCGAGCCCAGCAGTAAGAAGTTCGTTCGAGAGCAGCAATTCTCCGAGATCACCACCACGCGCAAATCAAGCGATGTCCGTTTTAGCACCAATATCGGACATGAATCTGTGCGGGTGCCATGTCCGCTTTGGGCCAGAAGCGGACATCCCCTCCTTCGATCAATTCGTCGGCGAGCGCCCGGGTAACGTGCGCTTTGATGCTCAGAACCAGTTCAAACTTGTTTGCCTCTTCGATTTGTCGCACCTTTGTCACTCGGGGTTGTGACCTCGGCAAATGTGGCAAACGTCATCCAGGGGGACTTTCTTATGCAATTGTCATCCGCCAGCTTTGACTGTAACCGGCGCCGGGCTCGCTACCGCCTACGCCGACAGCGGCAGCATCCGCTTTAACGTTATCAAGGCCGGTTTTGTCGTGGGTGGCTCTGGCGGCAGCGGCACGCTGGTGTTCCAGGGCCGGAGCTATCCGCTTTCGATCGGCGGGGTGAGCTATGGATTTACTTTCGGCGCCTCAGCGACCGATTTTGTCGGCACGGTCAGCAATATCCGAAGCCCGTCCGACGTTAATGGCGTCTACGGCGCTGCTGGCGCGGGCGTCGCGGTTGGCCCTGGCGCGGGCGGGATCGTACTGACCAACCAGAACGGCGCAGTGCTGACGCTGTCGGGCCGCCAAACGGGACTGATCGTCGCCGCCGACCTCAACGGCCTGGTGATTTCGCTGCGCTAGTTTGCCCTCGCGCCTGGGACGCCCACCGCTCAATTAAATTCTGTTTCCGCTCGGCGGATGATATCGTTACGCGTATTATCAGCGTTCAATTCAATCCGCCGATAGACAAGTAGCGCGATCTTGATCGCGCGACTTACAAGCCGC
>JBASAH010000022.1:0-5532 GCA_049650505.1 Xanthobacteraceae bacterium | reverse complement strand
AGCCCTATCTCACCGATCAATGGTACGTCGACGCGAAAACGCTCGCACAGCCGGCGATGACGGCGGTCCGCGCGCGCAAGACGGTATTCGTGCCGCCGCAATGGGAAGCGACCTTCTTCAATTGGATGGAAAACATCCAGCCGTGGTGTATCTCGCGGCAAATCTGGTGGGGCCACCAGATACCGGCTTGGTATGGGCCGGACGGCAATATGTTTGTCGCTGAGTCCGAGGACGAAGCGATCGCCGACGCGCTGGCCCATTACGTCGAAACCGGAGAGATCGCGGCCGAGCAGGGACAGAAAATTGCCGCCGATCCCGAAAGGCGCGATCGTTTCGCGCGTGAATACATCAGGCGCGACGAAGACGTGCTCGACACCTGGTTCTCTTCGGCGCTGTGGCCGTTCTCGACCTTGGGCTGGCCCGACGAAGCGCCGGAGCTGAAAAGGTTCTATCCGACCAGCACGCTCGTCACCGGCTTTGACATCATTTTCTTCTGGGTTGCCCGCATGATGATGATGGGCCTGCACTTTATGAAGCAGGTGCCGTTCCACGACGTTTACATCCATGCGCTCGTGCGCGACGAGCGCGGGCAAAAAATGTCGAAGTCCAAGGGCAACGTCATCGATCCCTTGGCGGTCATCGACGAGTACGGCGCCGACGCCCTGCGCTTTACGCTTGCGGCGATGGCGGCGCAGGGCCGCGACATCAAACTGTCAGGCCAACGGGTCGAGGGTTATCGTAATTTCGCGACCAAGCTTTGGAACGCTGCGCGTTTCACCGAGATCAACGGCTGCGTTCACGATCCGGCATTCGATCCGCGCAAATCGAAAGAAGTCTTGAACCGCTGGATCGCGCACGAGACGGCAAGCACGGCGCGCCAAGTGACGGCAGCGATCGAGGCTTACAAATTCAATGATGCAGCCGGCGCGCTCTACCGCTTTGTGTGGAACGTCTATTGCGACTGGTATCTCGAACTGATCAAGCCGGTACTCACTGGGCCGGACAGTGCCGCAAAGAATGAGACGCGCGCCGCCGCCGCTTGGGCGCTCGACCAGATTCTCAGGCTGCTACATCCGTTCATGCCATTCGTCACCGAAGAATTGTGGCAGGTGACCGGTCCAAATAGAGAGGCGCTCCTCGCGCTCAGCGCTTGGCCGCAACACGACGGCCTCGACGATCCTGCAGCGGAAGCCGAGATCGGCTGGGTGATCGACCTCGTCACGGCTATTCGCTCGGCGCGCGTTGAAATGAACATTCCGCCGGCGACATCACTTCCGCTAGTGCTTGCCGGCGCTTCCTCTGAGATCGCGAGCCGCGCCCGGCATTGGGCAGAATTTATCCAGCGCTTGGCGCGCGTCGGAGAGATTTCCTTTGCCGATGTGCCGCCGAAAGGCGCGGTGCAGCTCGTGGTGCGCGGCGACATTGCGGCGCTGCCACTGCAAGGGGTTATCGACTTGGCCGCCGAACGGGCCCGGCTCGCCAAGGAAATGGCGAAATGCGACGCCGATATCGCGCGCGTCGAAGCCAAGCTCGGCAATCCCAACTTCGTTGCGCGCGCGCCTGAAGAAGTCGTCGAAGAGGAAAAGGAAAAGCGCGAAGAAGCGCAGCAGCGCAAAGCCAAGATCGCCGAAGCCTTGCAGCGGCTGGAAGGCGCGGAATGAGGCGGCGCGGCGTGAGCTGAATGTGAAAATATTTCTTGCTGGCGCGAGCGGCGTAATCGGCCGGCGATTGATGCCGCTGCTCCTCGGTGCTGGTCACCATGTCACCGGAATGACTCGCAGTGGCGCCAATGCGCGCGCGCTCGAAGCAGCCGGCGTTGCCGCGGTGGTCGTGGACGTGTTCGACGCCGATGCACTCAAGGCGGCCGTGATGCACGCCGCGCCTGAAATCGTCATCCATCAATTGACGGACCTGCCGCGCGTCTTCGATGAGGCGGAGCTTGCCGCGTCCTATCCGCGCAACGCGCGTATTCGCACCGAAGGCACGTGCAACCTGATCGCTGCCGCGAAGGCCGCCGCAGCGCGGCGCTTTATCGTACAGAGCGTCGCGTTCGGCTATGCGCCCGGCGGCGAGCCTCATAGCGAAGCCGACCCGCTCAGTGTCACCGATGGCCCTCGCGCCGTAACGGTGCGGGGCGCCGCGGATATGGAACGGCAGGTCCTGGCATCAGGATTGGAGGCTCTCGTGCTGCGTTACGGGTTTTTCTACGGTCCCGGCGCCTGGACTAATGAGCCACACCGCAAGCCGCCGCTTCACGTCGATGCCGCAGCGCATGCCGCGCTGATCGCAGTCACGCGCGGGCGACCGGGAATTTACAACATTGCCGAGGAGGACGGGACGGTCTCGATCGCTAAGGCCCGCAGCGAACTCGGCTTCGATCCGGCATTCAGGCTCAGAATTTAGCCCGGCCGAAACGGCTTGCTGAGAAAAGCCGAACCTTTGAGGCCATAGCGCCACGGCTTTTCTGCCGCCTTGGTGATGCCGATCCGGGGTCCGGCGATAATGTCGACCGCGCCGGCGCGCGCAAATAATGCAAAAGGTTGCTCGTCCAGCGGCATGCCATTGTGCGTCACGGTAATCCCTAGCGCCTGGCACACCCGTCCGGGGCCGGCGCAGAGCAGCCGCACCTCGGACAAGCCGCGGCGCCGGCGCATCAGCGGCAAGCCAGCGGTCGGTTCCAAGGCTCGGATGAGAACCGCACTGGCCGAGCCCGCTGGTTCGCAGACTAAGTTCAGGCACCAGTGGATGCCGTAGGAGCGGTAGACATAGGTATAGCCGGGCGGCCCAAACATCACGGCATTGCGCGCGGTTGGCCCGCGAAAGCTATGTGCCGCCGGATCGGTGTGGTGGTAGGCCTCAACCTCAACAATCCGGCCGCCCACCCCCTTGAATAGCAGCGTGGCGCCGATCAGGTTGGGCGCGACCTCATGCACGCTGCATCGGAAGAAGGTTTTGGTCAGGCGTTCGGGCACCCCGCATGGTCGCAAGTCGTAAGCCACATGGTAAATCGTCGCCTAACCAAAATGTCTCCAGCGCGTTGAATCTGTGGCCGTGCGGACACAGCGGGGGAACATTTAAGCTTACCGCAGTGCACTCACAGCCAACGCCGTTTTTTGGCCATAGGATTTCTCGACATCCATGACCGAGCGGCTGGCGTGTCCATGATGGTTGAATGTCCTGGTCGAACTTGTCGTGGTCGAATTTGGCCTGAAAGCCGTTGTGGATACGTCCGGTCTGAAAAAGCGAACAGGCTTTGGACCGGTGAGAGGGACGAATAGGGCCTGTTGGCTCGTGTGACTTTGATGGACGCTAAGAGCGACTTGAAATTACGGCTGCCCAGCCGTCACGCCACCGAGGGCCCCGACCGCGCACCGCACCGCGCCTTCTATTACGCGATGGGGCTGACGCGTGAGCAGATCCATCAGCCCTTCGTCGGGGTCGCGACCTGCTGGAATGAGGCGGCGCCGTGCAACATAGCGCTGATGCGACAAGCCCAAGCGGTCAAGCTTGGAGTTGCGTCGGCCGGTGGCACGCCCCGCGAATTCTGCACCATTACCGTCACCGACGGCATCGCCATGGGCCATGCCGGCATGAAATCGTCTTTGCCGTCGCGCGAAGTGATTGCGGACTCGGTCGAATTGACGGTGCGCGGCCATTCTTACGACGCGCTGATTGGCGTCGCCGGCTGCGACAAGTCGCAACCGGGAATGATGATGGCGATGTGCCGCCTCAACGTGCCGTCGATCTACATCTATGGCGGCTCGATCCTGCCCGGCACCTTCAAGGGGATGCCGGTTACCATCCAGGATGTCTACGAGGCGGTCGGCAAGCACTCGATCGGCGCCATGTCGGATGGCGATCTCGATACCCTCGAGCAAAATGCCTGTCCGTCGGCCGGCGCCTGCGGCGCGCAATTTACTGCCAACACGATGGCGACGATATCCGAGGCGATCGGGCTTGCTTTGCCCTATTCGGCTGGCGCGCCAGCGCCCTACGAGATCCGCGACAAGTTCTGCGTGCTCGCCGGCGAGATGATCATGGATCTGATCGCCAAGAATATCCGGCCGCGCGACATCGTCACGCGCAAGGCATTGGAGAATGCCGCGGCGGTTGTCGCGGCGACCGGCGGCTCGACCAATGCGGCATTGCATCTGCCGGCAATCGCTAACGAATGTGGCGTTAAATTCGACCTCTTCGATGTCGCCGAAGTCCTGAAAAAGACACCTTATATCGCGGATTTAAAACCGTCCGGCCGCTATGTCGCCAAAGACATGTTTGAAGCTGGCGGCGTGCCGCTTTTGATGAAGACGCTGCTCGACCATGGCTACCTGCATGGCGACTGCATCACCGTCACCGGCCGGACCATCGCCGAGAACCTTAAATCGGTTAAGTGGAATCCGGATCAGGCCGTCGTCTGGCCCGCCAACAAGCCGATCCTGCCAACCGGCGGTGTGGTCGGGCTGAAAGGTAATCTCGCACCCGACGGCGCCATCGTGAAGGTGGCTGGCATGGAGCGCTTGCAGTTTTCCGGTCCGGCCCGCTGCTTCGACGGCGAGGAACCGTGCTTCGAGGCGGTCAAGAACAGGCAATACGAGGAAGGCGACGTGTTGGTCATCCGCTACGAGGGCCCCAAGGGCGGACCGGGTATGCGGGAAATGCTTTCCACTACCGCGGCCCTTTATGGGCAGGGCATGGGCGGCAAGGTTGCGCTCATTACCGACGGGCGCTTCTCCGGCGCCACCCGCGGCTTCTGCGTCGGCCATATCGGCCCAGAGGCGGCCATCGGCGGACCGATCGCTCTCATTCGTGACGGCGACATCATCACGCTGGATGCCGAGCGGGGAACGCTCGACGTCAAACTGAGTAAAGCCGAGTTGGACGGCCGCGCCAAAGAATGGAAGCCGCGTCCGTCAGAGTCCACCTCGGGCTATCTATGGAAGTACGCCCAGCAAGTGGGTTCGGCGCGTCACGGCGCGCTTACGCATCCGGGTGCAGCTGTCGAGACGGTGTGTTATGCGGACGTCTAGCAGCATCCGCCGCATCGCCAGCGGAGCGAGCTTGGCCGGGCTCGCCCTTGGCGTTTGCATTGTGGTCGGTGCCGACCGCGCAAATGACGCGATCCACCGAATTCTCGGCGCCACGCCGGCTTTGGCATTCGACGGCACCACCACTCCAAGCACCGCCGCGCTGTCGCCTGCCGACGGATTGCGCGGTAGCGCGCATCCACCGGAGGGCGCCCCGAATAAAAATAGCTCGCTGACGGCGCTGCAATATGCCGCTGACCAGGGGCAACCGGTCGCGCAGTGGAAGCTCGGCCGCATGTATGCCGATGGCGATGGCGTGCCGCGCGATGACCTGCGCGCCTTCAACTATTTCAGCCAAATCGCCAACAGCCATCCCGACGAGGCGCCCGGCACACCGCAAGCGCCGTTCGTCGCCAACGCCTTTGTCGCGCTTGGGCACTACTACCTGACCGGGATACCGAATTCGAAGATTACGGTGGATCGCGCGCGTGCGCGCGACATGTTCGGC
>JBASAH010000021.1:0-3323 GCA_049650505.1 Xanthobacteraceae bacterium | reverse complement strand
CCGCCGAGTTCGGCAATCGGCGACGCCTCGGCGCCATTCGCGCGCACGATGCGGCTGGCGTCCAGATAGAAACCGTTGTTGAGTTTGCGCCGGACCGAGATCTGCTTCACCTGTTTGCCGGCTTGTTCGAGCCGCTTGGCGATCTGCCGGCACCAGTCGTCGTCGACGCCGATCACGGCGGCGCCTTCGTGCGGCACGCCGGCGACCAGACGCTCCTTCACCGCGGCATAGTTTGCCATGGTGCCATGACGGTCGAGATGGTCTTCGGTGAGATTGATCAGAATTCCCACCGATGGATCGAGCGACGGCGCGAGGTCGAGCTGATACGACGAACACTCGATCACATGCACCCGGCCCGGTTGCGGCGGCTTAAGCGACAGGATGGCGGTGCCGATATTGCCGCCAAGCTGCGCGTCCATGCCGGCCGATGCGGCGAGATGCGCGATCAGCGCGGTTGTGGTCGACTTGCCGTTGGTGCCGGTGACGCCAACAAATGGTGCTTGCGGCGCATGATGCCGGCGCTCGCGACAAAATAATTCGATGTCGCCGATTACCTCTACCGCCGCTTTGCGGGCGAGCTGCACCACCCAGTGCGGCGACGGGTGCGTGAGCGGAACACCGGGCGCGAGCACAAGTGCGGCGAGCTTCGTCCAGTCAGCGTTGCGCAAGTCGCTTGTCGGAATTCCACCGGCGCTCGCTTTGGCGGCGCTTGCCGCGTCGTCATCGAAAGCAATCACGTCGGCGCCGCCAGCCAATAGCGCGCTCGCGCTGGCCAAGCCGGAGGCGCCGAGGCCGAACACCGCGACCTTCTTGCCGGCAAGCGTCGTGATAGGAATCACGGTGGAGCGCTATCGCAGCTTCAAGGTCGAAAGTCCGGCGAGCGCCAACACTACCGCGACGATCCAAAAACGAATCACGATCTGCGGCTCGGTCCAGCCGAGCTGCTCGAAGTGATGATGGATCGGCGCCATCTTGAATACGCGCTTGCCAGTGAGCTTGTACGATACGACCTGGACGATGACCGAGACCGCTTCCAGAACGAACAAGCCGCCGATCACCGCCAGCACAACCTCATGTTTGGTGGCGACCGCCACGGCGCCGAGCATGCCGCCGAGCGCGAGCGAGCCGGTATCGCCCATGAAAATCGATGCCGGCGGGGCGTTGAACCACAGAAAGCCCAGGCCGGCGCCGAGCACGGCGCCACAGAGGACCGACAGCTCGCCGGTGCCGGCGACATAATGGATCTGCAGATAATCGGCGAACACCGTATTGCCAGAGAGATACGAGATCATGCCGAAGCTTGCTGCCGCGATCATCACCGGAACGATGGCAAGTCCGTCGAGTCCGTCGGTGAGATTCACCGCGTTTCCCGCGCCGACAATGATGAACATTGCGAACAAAACGAAAAACCAGCCGAGATTGAGCACCAGCTCCTTGAAAAAAGGAAACACCAGCGAGGTTGAGAACGGCGCATGGCCGAGCCGCACCAGCGCGAGACAGGCGAGGCCGGCAATGACCGCTTCGATGACGAGCCGGATACGGCCGCCAAAGCCGTCGTGCGACTGCTTCGTCACTTTCAAGTAGTCGTCGTAGAAGCCCACCAATCCGAAACCGAGCATCACCCACAGCACCACCCAAACGTAAGGATTGGTCGGATTGGCCCACAGCAGCGTCGAGACCAGCATCCCGGACAGGATCATCAAACCGCCCATCGTCGGCGTTCCCGCCTTGGCGATCAGGTGCGATTTCGGACCGTCGGTGCGGATCGGCTGCCCCTTGCCTTGCAAGAGCCGCAGCCGATCGATGATGTGCTGGCCGAACAGAAAGACGAACAACAAAGCGGTTATAACCGCGCCGCCGGTGCGGAACGTGATGTAGCGAAAGACATTAAGCACCGAGAGCTTGTCCGACAAATCGACCAGCCAATAGAGCATTGCAATCAACCTTGTGCGGACGCTTCTTCGAAGCTCTCGTGGCGCGGATAGCTGCGCTGTAACGCCTTGACAATCGGCGCCATGCGCGAGCCGAGCGAGCCCTTGACCATGACGACGTCGCCGGCGCGGATTGCCGGCAGCACTTCGGCCTCGAGCGCGGCTGCATTCTCGGCGTAGCCGCCGCGTCGGCCCGCAGGAAGCGCCTGCCACAGCGCCTCCATCAAGGGACCGCAACAGAAGACCAAGTCGACGCCGTTGGCAATCACCGCATCGGCCAAGCCGCGATGCAGATCCGGACCGTTCGGGCCGAGTTCCAACATGTCGCCGAGCACGGCGATGCGTCGGCCCCGCGGCCCAACCGGCGATCGTCCAAGCACCGCCAATGCAGCCTCGACCGACGCGGGATTGGCGTTGTAGCTCTCGTCGAGCACCAATGCCGATCCGCCGGGAAGCTCGATTTCGATCGGGGCGCCGCGGCCCGACGCCGCCCGCAGCTCGGCAAGGGCCAAGGCGGCAAGCGCAAGATCGGCGCCGACGAGTTCGGCCGCCGCCAATACCGCGAGTGAGTTGATGATGAGGTGGCGTCCTGGTGCGCCGATCTTGTAGCTGAACTGGGTGCCAAAAATTTCGGCTTCGACGGTCGAGCAACGTGCGTGCAAAGCGCATTTAATCAGACGCGCATCGGCTTCGGCATGCTCGCCAAATGAAATCACGTGCGTGATCCCAGCTTGTTGCGCGCGCCCTTTGAGCTGCGCAAATTGGCCGATGTCGCGATTGATCACGGCGGCGCCGTCCGCCGGCACGCCGAGAAATATTTCAGCTTTGGCATCGGCGATGTTGGCGAGCGAGCCCAAGAATTCGAGATGCACCGGCGCAATCGTGGTGATGATCGCAACCTGCGGCCGGACCAGCCGTGACAGCGGCGCGATTTCGCCTTGGTGGTTCATGCCCATTTCGAATACTGCGTAACGCGCGCTCGATGGACAACGCGCTAGCGACAGCGGCACGCCCCAATGATTGTTGTAGGAAGCGATCGAGGCATGCGTCTCGCCATCTTTGGACAGCGCAAGGCGCAGTGCTTCCTTGGTTCCGGTCTTGCCGACCGAACCGGTGACGCCGATCACCTTGCCCGGCAGCCGCGCCCGAGCCGCGGCGGCGAGTTTCTGCAAAGCTGCCAGCACGTCCGGCACAATCAGCAATGGGGCATCGCCGGAAAACTCGCCGCGCCGGTCGACGGCCACCACCGCAAGCGCCGCCTTGGCGGACAACGCCGCTGGAACAAATTCATGGCCGTCGCGGTGCTCGCCGCGGATCGCAAAGAAAGCTTCGCCCGGTCCGATGCTGCGGCTATCAATCGAAAGGCCGGATATCGAGGCAGGAAGCTGTCCC
>JBASAH010000020.1:0-1524 GCA_049650505.1 Xanthobacteraceae bacterium | reverse complement strand
GCTCATATTCGCCAGCGAATTCGAGCTTGCCAGTCGCAGGCGCTTTGCGATCGGTGAGGACGACCAGCCTTTTGACCTTCGACAATTGCGGCAAGATCGACTGCACGAGGTCGACGAACTCGTCATTGACGAGCAGCGTCGATGACCCGGCATGGTCGATCGTGTAGGCGACCTGCTCCGGAGACAGCCTCACGTTCACCGTCTGCAGGACCACCCCCATCATCGGGATGGCGAAAAAGGCCTCGAGAAATCTGTTGCTGTCCCAGTCGAGGACCCCGACCGAATCGCCCGGGCGCACGCCGATCTTTTCAAGAACGCTCGCCAGCCGGCCGATGCGATCGCGCAATTTGAGGTAGGTGAGGCGCCGAACGTCGCGATAGACAATCTCCTGGCGCGGCGTCTGCGCGAGCGGTGCGTGCAGTAGTTGTTTGATCAGCAAGGGGTACGAGTAGGCCGAAGGCGTCACGGCGATCTTTCTCTCGCTCATTGACCTCCTCCCCGATTCCGGGCGCAACTCATCGCCCAGCGCATGGTCCTTTTCGCCAAAGTGTACACGCTCACGTGCGGTGCTCCTCCGTCAAGGTTCGATGCGGCCACTGGCAGGGTGCGATTCGGCCATTCGCGCCCTCTTAACTCTTCGCTTTCTCGATTGTCTTGGCCTTCTTGGCCCGCTCGATGCCCTCTACCAGGAGCCCGCGCGCTTCGTCGGCGTAACCCCACCGGACGACCTTGACCCACTTGTTGGGCTCGAGATCCTTATAGTGGGCGAAGAAATGTTCGATCTGCTGCAGCGTGATCGAGGGCAGGTCGGCGTAGTTGTGGATGTGGGCGTAGCGCTGGGTGAGCTTGGCCGACGGCACGGCGAGCAGCTTCTCATCGCCGCCGGCTTCGTCCTCCATGACCAGAACGCCGACCACCCTGCAGCTCATGACCGCGCCGGGAACGATCGCGCGCGTGTTGGCGACGATCACGTCGCACGGGTCGCCGTCGTCGGACAGCGTATGGGGGATGAAGCCGTAATTTCCCGGGTAGCGCATCGAGGTGTAGAGGAAGCGGTCAACCTGCAGTGCGCCGCTCTCCTTGTCCATTTCATACTTGATCGGCTCGCCGCCGATCGGCACCTCGATCACGACGTTGACATCGTGCGGCGGGTTTTTGCCGATCGAGACAGCGTTCAGATTCATCTCGACCCTCCTCGTTGCGGCCGCGCGTTGTCGCTGTCATGGGCGAATTCAGCGGCTCGTCAAGCCACTCTTAATCGACATTCGCCAGATGACAACCGTGTCGCAATTGAGGCTGTGCCGATAGCAAGACTTTGGCAAAGACTGAAATGTCGTTGTGACCCCGCCGTGGCTTGTGGATCCGTTCTGGGCGGGCCGGCTCGCGATCGCGCCCGAGAGATGCCGAGTCTCAGCTCGGCAAACCATCGTCGCCAACGCGGCATAGTTCGCCATCGAGATAGGCCGTTTTCGCCTTCCCCTTCGCGAGGGCTGCATTGCCCCTGATGACTAATCTCCTCTTGAG
>JBASAH010000019.1:0-1743 GCA_049650505.1 Xanthobacteraceae bacterium | reverse complement strand
GACCACGATACTGCCGCGCCACCGACCAGCGTGATGAAGCCGCGCCGTTTCATTCGATCACCTCGTCGGCTCGGGCGAGTAGAGTCGGCGGGACAACAAGCCCAAACGTTTTGGCCGTTTGCAGGTTGATGACGAGCTCAAACTTGGTCGCCCGCAGGACCGGCAGGTCGGCCGGTCTCTCGCCCTTAAGAATGCGCCCACAATAGACGCCGGCTTGGCGAACGAGGTCCGGAAGGTTTGCTCCGTAGCTCATCAGTCCCCCAGCTTCCACCATCTCACGATAGGGGTAGATCGTTGGCAGCCTATGGTACGTCGCCAGCGTGACGAGGTGTACGCGACGGCTGTTGAAGAACGGATCGTTATTGACCAGGAGTGCGTCAACCGGCTTAGGCCCGAGGCTCGCAAAGGCCATATCAATCTCGCGATTGGTGCTCGCGGTAAGGACTTCAATTTGCCGCCCAATCGACATAGCTGCTGCCTGGGCGTCTGTGATCGTGGCCTCAGCAATAGTGGAATTGTTTGGATTGACGAGCACGGCAAAACGTGCGGCTTGCGGCAGCAGCTCGTGCAAGAGCCCAAGCAGTTTGCCCGCAAGCTCAAGGTTCATTGAGGTGATGCCGGTGACGTTACCGCCTGGTTGGTTGAAGCTAGCGACGAGACCAGCCCGGACGGGGTCCCCGCCGATTTCGAAGACGATCGGAATTGTCGCGGTCGCCGCCTTGGCCACAAGAGTCGCTGGTGTGTCGGCCGGAGTGGCGATCACGGCAACCCGGCGTCGAACCAGTTCGGCTACCAGTTCCGGCAGCCGGTCGAGTTGATTTTCGGCCCAGCGATATTCGATCGTGACGTTCCGGCCCTCAGCAAACCCCGCTTCGCTCAAGCCCTGTCCGAACGCGCGCACCAAGTGCGCCGAATCGTCAGGAGTCGTACTCTTGAGAAACGCCATTACTGGCATTGGGTGCTGCTGCTGCGCATGCGCGGCGAGCGGCCATGTAACGGCTGAACCACCAACGACTTTGATGAAATCGCGGCGTCGCATTGCAGCCCAAGGCTCTGGAGTACGCCCGATACCGGCTGATTACATCAGGGATTTGCGACTGGCGAAATGGGTTTCAGGGGTCAGTTTGCACAGCAGCAATCCTGAACCGCCGATGTCCGCTTTGGGTCAGAAGCGGACATTGAGACTCATGCACTGCAGCAATTCATCTCAGTCAATTAACTCGTCGGCAAGGGACAGAAACGATGCAGGGATCGTTAACCCAAGTGTCTTTGCGGTCTTCAGATTGATAACTAGCTCGAATTTGGTTGATTGCAGTACTGGAAGATCCGGCGGTCTCGCGCCATTGAGAATCTTCGCCGCATAAACGCCGACCTCGCGATAGGCTTCGGCCAGACTGGTGCCGTAACTCATCAGCCCGCCGTCCACTACATATTCGCGAAAATGGTACATGGCTGGCAGCTTCTGCTGTGCCGCAAAGGCAATGATTTTATTGCGGTTCGTGTCGAAGAATGGGTTGCCCAATAGCACCATTGCCGTGACGCGCTGCTGCCTTAGAGCCGCAAGCGCGGCATCGAGTTCGGCGTCAGTGCTTGCATTGAGGAAAGTGAGCGGCTGTCCGATCGTGCTTGCTGCCGCTCGCAGCTCTGCCGCTTGCCGTCCAGTCGACGGAAACTTGCGAGCGAGCAAGACGCCAAACACGGTTGCACCGGGGAAAAGTTCATCCATTAGGCCAAGCCGATTCG
>JBASAH010000018.1:0-7997 GCA_049650505.1 Xanthobacteraceae bacterium | reverse complement strand
TTTTGACGATGAGGTCTCGGATGCTTTTCAGCACACTGCCGCCTATCGACGGCCACTGAATACAGCCGACGTATCAGTGGATGCGAACACCCGGGACCGCTTCCTGAGTTGGATCTCGTCCTGGATCCTCGGTTCGCCTTGGCTCTGCGCCAGGGTCAAGCCTCGGCTTGCTCCTCGGCTCGAGGTCCAAGCTCGTCGCGTCCGACTGCGCCGAGGATCCCGCTTCCAGAGTTGTAGACGGTCCCCCAAAAGTAATTATCGCAACTCGCCAAGGAGCGTCTTCGCCTGCAGAAGGTCGGGCGTCTCAAAACCCTGAGAAAACCAGCAGTAGATCGGCGAGAGCATGTCCAACGCCTTTTGACGTCCGCCCTGCTTGGCACAATGGCGGGCTCGAGCAACGCTGGCACGCAGTTCAAGCGTCTTCGCGCCCTGACCGGCGGCAATGTCGATCGCGTGCTTGAAGGCCGCGTCAGCTTCTCGTCCGGCTTCCTCGGACGCCTCAAGCAGCAGTTCGCCGCGTTCCAGCTCAAGCATGGCGCTACACCAGGTCTCGTGGTTCCTCTCGGCAATTTGATTGGCCTCGGCCAACAGCTTGAGCCCAGCCGCACGCTGTCCGGCTTTGCGATGGATGCCGGCGAGCAAGCCAAGATAGTGCGGCATCCGCAGTCCTGCGCCCGTTCTTTTAAATTCCTTCAAGGCTGCGTCGTAAGCCGAAGCTCCCTCTTCGGTTTGGCCTTGCTCTGCGGTCGCCCAGGCCCGCACGAGCGCGCTCCACGCACCGTAATAGTCGAACCGGTATTCCTGGCAGAGGTCGCGCGCCTCCTCCGCCGCTTTAAGAGCCGCCTCCGGCTCACGCCGGAACTGACGGAGCATGGCGAGGTAGGCAAGCGCAAGTGCGATACTGAACGGGTGCGAGACTTGGCGGGCAACCGACAGCGCGTCCTCGGCCGAGTTTAGTGCGCAATCCGGATAGCCGAGATGCCAATCGCAGTGTCCGATGTAGGCATGGCAGAAGACGCCCATGTTGATGCCGTAGACTTCGGAGTGGTAGCGGCCGCGGAAGCCGCCCGCTTCCAAACTTTGCTGAAGCCAATCACGGGCTGTCCGGAAGGCGCCGAGATGAAATGTCGAAACTCCGGCGAAATGATAAGCCTGCACGAGCAGTGCCGGTTCGCCGATTCGACGCGCCAGATCGATCGCTTCGGGGAATTCCCGCATCGATTGGCGAAGATCGCCGCGCACGTGATGGACATATCCAAGACCCCGCAGCGCCGTGAACAGATCCGTATCGCGACCGAGTTCTCGGCTCAAATACTGGGCACGCCGATAGGCCGTCTCCACCTCGCTTGAAGCAAAGCCTTTTGTGGCGAGGAGCGGACCGCCGAGGGCCAATTGCAGTGACAGTTCCCATTGCGAGCGTGAAGAGCCGGGAATATCGTTGATACTTGCGAGTCCCGCCCTAAGGTGCGCGATAGCTTCCACATTAGCGGAGCGTGCGGCCGCCAGCCGGCCAGCCTGCAGCCAGTATCCGATCGCCTTCTCTTTAAGCCCCGCTTCGCCGAAGTGGCGGCCGACCAGCTCCGGCTGTGCTTCGATGATTCGAGGAAATCGCATCTCGATGGCGCTGGCTATGCGGGCGTGCAGGTCCTGCCGGCGTTTCCTGAGCAGGCTTTCATAAGCCGCGTCTCGTACCATCGCGTGCTTGAACATGTAGGTGGTTGCTGGGGCAACGCCGCGGCGGAAGACAAGCTCCGCGGCGACCAATCGATCGAGCGCTGCTTGAAGCTCCGCCTCCGGCAGTGAAACGACGGCGGCAAGCAATTCGTGATCAAACTCCCTGCCGATGCAAGCGCCGATCTGTGCAACCTCCTTTACTGGCGCGAGCCGGTCGAGGCGCGCCATCAGCGAATCGTGCAGGGTGGCTGGGATGGCCAAAGGCGGCAGCGGCCCGGCGAGGACGTAGCGGTCCCCGGCGTCGCCGAGAAATCCCGATTCGAGCACGGTTTTGGTGAGCTCCTCCGTGAAAAGCGGCACGCCCTCCGTCCGCGCCAGAATTTGCTCCAGCACTTCGGAGGGCAGCGCCTTGCCCCCAGTGATCCGCTCGACCAATGACCGGGTCTGCGCCTTGGCGAGGCGGTTTAGCGTGAGCAGCGTTACGTGAGGAAAGCCGATCCATGGTGGAGAGAACTCCGGCCGGAACGTCACGACTAAGAGCACCGGGAGGAGCTGAAGGCGGTCGACGATCTGGTCGAAGAGCTCTCGGGATGTCGGATCGAGCCAGTGCGCATCCTCGAGCACAATCAGTAACGCTCCCTGGGCGGCGAGCCCTTCAAGCTGTGCGACAAATGTACAGAACAGCAGTCCCTTTTTCTGCTGCGGCGACATCGCCGCAATTGCTTCCTGTGTGCCGGTCGGGATGCCAAGGAGCTCGGCGAAGAGCGCCACAACCGCGTCGCTGGGCTCCGGCACGGTTTCCTGTAGGAGTGACTCAAGCCGACTGAGGCGTGCTTCCCGGGAATGAGTTGGCGAAAATGCGAGAGACCGCTCAAGTTGCGCGATAAATGGAAAGAGGGCGCTGTGGACGTGGTGGGGCGAACATGCATAGCTGACGATCGCCTTCGGTTCGTCCTGCAGCCGTTCACGCAACGCCAGTACTAGCCTCGACTTGCCAATTCCGGGTTCGCCAGAAATGAGGGCGACCTGCCCCCCTCCCTCTTTCGCCTGCCGCCAGCGCGAGAGCACGAGCTCGAGTTCCTCACCCCGGCCGACCAGGGGTGTCAGCCGTGTGCCGTGCAGCGCCGCGAACCGGCTCTCAGCGTGGCCTTCCCCGAGGGCGCGCCATGCTTGCACCGACTCAGGGAAGCCCTTGAGCACGGACGGCGTAAGTTTCGTGAGCTCGAACAGATCCCCCAGCAGGCGTCGCGTCGCATCTGATAGGACCACCGCGCCAGCTTCCGCGCGCTCCTGCAGCCGGGCTGCCAGGTTCGGTGTTTCTCCAGCTATCCCGCGCTCCCGCGACTCGCCGGAGCCAATAAGATCGCCTACGACCACCAATCCTGTGGCGATTCCAATGCGCGCGTTGAGTGGCTCGCCTACCGCCGTGTTGAGCTTACCTATCGTTTTGACCAGCTCTAAGCCGGCCCTGACCGCGCGTTCGGCATCATCCTCGTGCGCCTGCGGATAGCCAAAATAGACGAGCGCGCCGTCGCCCATATATTTAGCGACATAGCCGCCATATCCGCGGACGACATCCTTGACCTGCGAGCGGTACGCTCTCAGGACTTCCTGCAGATCTTCCGGATCAAGGCGGGCGGAGAGAGCTGTCGAGGCCACGAGGTCGCAAAACATCACCGTGAGCTGCCGCCGTTCGGCTTGATGCGGCATCTCGGTGCTAGAGTGGTCCGCCGATGCCCTCTGCGCGACCTCTCCAATGGCATCGAGGATTTTTCGGCGATGGCCTACAGCCAGGACTCCGATTTCCTTTAGATCGTCGGCCGTCAGGCGGGGCAGGACGTCGAAGTCGATGCCATTGTCGCGAAACGCCTGCTCGTAGGACTGCAGGCCGAGGCCACGCAGCCATTGTCCGATGTCCACTTCGCCTCCGCGCGGGCTCCGTTTGGTTCCCGGCTGCGTCCGCTGCGCGGAGCCCCTTACGCCTTCGGTCGGACGTTCTGGTTCAGCCGGAACAGATTCCCTGGATCGTACTTCGCCTTCAGCGTGGCGAGCCGCGCGAAGTTGCCGCCATACGCCCCCGCTACACGGTCGGTTTCGTCCTCAGGCATGAAGTTCACATAGACGCCACCGGTGGCGTGTGGAGCGGTCGCCGCAAAGAGTTCGCGCGTCCATTTGATCGAGGCCTGCTCGTCGCCGCGCTCGCGCCACCGCGTATGCACATTCATCACGAAATTTGCGTCGCGGTGGGGATAGGCGGTCGCATCGGCCGGAACCCGGCTGGTGGCGCCCCCGAGCTGGCCAATGAAAATCTCGCATTCCGCCGTCGGAAGCGTGCCGACATAGTCGACCAGCGTATCGAGCAGCCCGTCGCTAAGTGCCGTGAAATTGTGCGATTTCCAGTAGTTGAAGGCGCCCGGTGTGAGCAGGGGGTCGAACGCGGTCTGCCAGGCGGCGTAGGGCTGTGGACCGATCACGTCGGCGAGCGGCTTTCCGAGCGCGCGAAGCGGCGCCACTGCGCCTTCAGCCTCTGATGGCGCGCCGCAATAGCAAACAGCGAAGACGAGGATCTCCTTACCGTGTACGTCACTGGACAGGAACGGCAGTGGCGGCGCCTTGCGCAGTACCACCCAAATCGTGAGTTCGTCAGGCGCGGCTGCCGCGATCTCGCGATACCCAGCCAGGAGTTCTCGGGCGCGGGCGAAGGGGTGGACGATCAGCCCTGACACGAGTTGGGGGCCTACCGGATGCAGTTTGAACTCGAACGATGTCGCCACACCGAAATTGCCGCCGCCCCCGCGGATGGCCCAGAAGAGGTCGGGGTTCTTCGTCGCGCTTGCGTGGAGAAGTTCGCCATCGGCGGTGACCACATCGGCGGAGTTCAGATTGTCGGCAGCCAGCCCGAATTTGCGACTGAGCCAGCCGAAGCCACCGCCAAGGGTGAGTCCGGCTACACCGGTGGTCGAGTTGATCCCAAGCGGCGTGGCGAGGCCGAAGGACTGCGCCTCCCTATCGAACTCGCCGAGCGTCACTCCTGGCTCTACACGCGCGATGCGCTCTTTCGAGTCAATATGCACCGACCGCATCGGCGACAGGTCGATCAAAAGCCCGCCGTCGCAGACCGCGTTGCCAGCGATGTTATGGCCGCCGCCCCGCGCCGCCACGAGCAAGCCGTTGTCGCGCGCAAGGCGTACGGCACCGATCACATCGCTTGCGGCCCGGCAACGCACGACCGCACCTGGTCGCCGATCGATCATCGCATTCCAAATCGTCCGCGCCTCGTCGTAACCGGCTTCATCCGGCAAGCAGAGGCTGCCGTGGAGTTCAGAGCGCAGAGCGGTCAGGATGTCGTTCGAAAGCGCGATCGTTCCGCCCTTGAGCGTGCGGATTTGAACCTCGGTCATGGAACCGTTTCCCCATGGCTCCTGAATAGTTAGCTCAAAAGTCCGGCCTTCGTCATCTTGCAAAATCGGGAAACGCTATCCTGGCGCGACTTGTATTCAAAGCCCCGGTTTGAAGCGCCTCGGCCAGGATGTTTGGCGCCTACGAAACCGACATCCAGTTTCCGACCTTAATCCCGGTCCACCTGACCTACCAGACCGCTTTCGTCGATGATCAGGGCGCGCTCGAATTCCGCGAGGACATTTACGGCCGCGACCAGGCGCTGCTTGCCATACTGAATGGGACCGAACGCAAAGTTGCTGATATTTCTGGGGCGGCTGGGGACGCGGCTACGGCGGCGGATCGAACTTTTTCACGCGATTGTTTGGTGGTCTGTCCACTCGAACGGCGCCGGTCCCGCGGCGACCCGTGGCGCAACACAGGGCGTATTATCAGTGATGCCGATGGCAACCGACCAGACCGGCGTTCCGTCGAAAGGTTCATTTCGTGGCATCTTCTATTGATCGGCAGAGGCGCCCTTCATTCGCGCTCGAAATCCGCGAGAGTTTGTCGGCTGCTAACATAACAGTTGCGTGTTCGCTCCTGGGGTTTGCGCCGATCCAGCGCATCAAGCGCAAGCAGGATCCGGCCGGCCTGACGCCACAGCGTCGCTTCATAGCGGCTGAGGCGATCGAGTGCGAAGTTAGGCAGATTGGCCAGACGTAAAAAGCAGCGGGCGAACTCGACGGTTTTATCGGCTTTCATTTTAGGGTCAGGCCCAGAACGTCGAAACAGGGTATGAATAACGTTTTGAGAATCGGTTTATGAGTGGCGAGCAGTTCTACATCAACTATTCGCTGAACGGCGAGCATTACGCCATGGGACCATATCACACCCGCCGCTTCGCCATGTCGCAGGCGGCAACCCGGCGTTTCCAATGTCTATCTCGGCAACAAGCCACCAGGGGATAAATCCTACCGCAAGCGGGTGTCGATCACGATGGCGATGGAGCCGCGAAAACCGGAGCCGAAACGGGTCTAGCAAAGCGCGCAAAGCTGCAGCAGACCATGGCGGCCGCCTACATCTATCTCGAGGATGAGCCCGGGGCGTCTAAAGCCCATTTTGTGAGCAGGCGCGACTAATGATTGTGCCCGAACGGCTACCCGCCGCCGTGGACATTTGATGAATTGGATGCCCTGCAGCGCAAAAACGGTCCGGTAACTTTTGCCCGGGTAGCCTAGCGGCATTGGTCCGAAAGGAAGATGCCGATGACTTTGATACTGGTGATGGTCTTCAACATCTTAGTCGCGTTCGCGCTCGGCTTCGTACTTGGCCGAATGTATCAAATCCGCCGTGATGAGTTGGAACGGCGCGACGATCTCGCGCTACCGCCCACCGCTTGATCCCACGTTCCGTGATCTGCGTGCGACGCAGCCGGGTCGGGTCAAGGTTATTTCAGATAATCCCAAGCATGCTGCTGAAGAAGTCACGCTCAGCGAAATCGAAATTGTTGGCAAGGCACTCTGTTGCCTAAAATTCGCATGGTCACCGATTCGGTGAAAAATCGCGAGAAGCTAAGAGCGGTCGTGTCAGCGTTCAGGAGTCGTCGTATTCGCGGCGGTGGCTTCCGCTCTCAGCAGCGGATGGGTTTCAAGCCAGAGTGTGCGGGCAGCCACAAGCGGATCTATTCCGGTGTTCCGCCACCATAATCCTTCATTCCCGGAGCGATGGATCTCACGATGGTGCGTGCGGCATAGCGGCACCGTGAACTCATCGCTCACCTTGCGACCGAGCGCACGAGACTGCGCGAAGCGCAGATGGTGTGGATCGGAGGGCCGGCGACCGCAGACTAGGCACGGTTGCTTAATCACATGCCGGATATGATCGCGGTCACGAACGCGACGCGGTTCGGGGAAGACAAGCACACTTTTGTTTATCTGAGTTGCCGTGCTAGTTTGCTCGGCCAAGCTCTGCTCAGAGAGCACGTCGTCGCTCTTTGTGCCTTGTGCCTGGATCACCGCTAATTTGCCGGCGAATGCTTCCTCCACCTGCTTGGCGTCGGCTGCAGATAACTGGTTCTTCGCCGGTAAGCGTCGTTGTGCCCACAGCGCCGCATCGTCGGCCGCGACCAGGCATTCGATTTCACGGAGCAATTCAGCTCTCAAGCTCGCCGATAAAGCTACCGAAAGCTTGGAGTCCGGTGAAGGAGAACTGAATTTATTCGCCCTGGCGCGACGGTTGGAACTCGTTGGCTGACCTCCATTGCCGACAGACTTGCTCTCGATGCCCAGCTTCTCGGTTTGCGGAACTGGGCCAATCAGATCTGGGGCATCCAGATCGTCTTCACCGGCGATACCGACTAGTGTGAATAGCGCGTAGCGCCGCGCATAGGTCAGCGCCGCACCCATCCGGTGCGGCCTCGCCATCTCAGAAACCGCGCAGACCGGCCAATCCGAGGCAATCCATTCTCCCGAAGAATGGGCAAGCACCGTCGTCAGATTAACGATGCCGGCCGCCTGATCGACCGCCGTGGTCTGCAGTGTCGCGATCTCGTGCTGGCCTAAGGTCTTGCGCACGATCTCAAGTCCGCTCGACAGTGGCGCATAGCGGAAGTGCCGTGGACCGCCCTCCCCGCCTTGTGGGTGGATCGTGCCGATCAGCGATTTCTCAGGATTGGTGAGTTCGATCTGCGCCTTGGCCAGCGCGGTCGCGAGTGCAGCGATCGATGGACTAGATCGCTGCATTGCGCACCTCCGGGTCCGTGGTCATAAGATCCAAGCTGACGGCTCCGGTTTTCGACCGCTTGGCCCGAATGCCATGGCCGATCGCCTCCTTGGCATCCTCTGGCATCAGTCCTTTGAGCTCGGCCTTGGCTTGCTCATGCTCGAGATGCGCCTGGCGGGTGCGCGTGAACACCGCGGCGAACTCGGCCCAAGCGTTAGATG
>JBASAH010000017.1:0-3973 GCA_049650505.1 Xanthobacteraceae bacterium | reverse complement strand
GTTCGGTGGGAAGCTCTGATAGGAACTTCAAATCCAAAACCCGCACTAGAATTATATATTTGCTAGTGTCCCTTTGATTCCGAATTTCGGATGAGAGCGTGCCGACAAAGCGTGCGAACTTCGGAATCGGGACACTAGTTCCGCCGATCGTTCGCCAGGTAAATCATGTCCACCGCAGCAAAGCGCCTTGATCTGTGCGCAACTGGCGAGGTCGCACCCGGGACCGCGCTCAAGATCGAGATCGATGATCTGGCACTGGCGGTATTCAACGTCGATGGCGAATTCTTCGTTACCGACGATTTGTGCACGCACGGCCCAGGATCGCTGTCGGAAGGCTATATCGACGGCGATGTCGTCGAATGCAATTTCCATAATGGGCAATTCAATATCCGCACCGGAGAAGTTGTCTCCCCGCCTTGCATGGTGCCGGTCAAAGCCTATCCGGTGACGGTGATCGACGGCCGAGTTACCATCGAAGTTTGACGATCGAAGTGTGTGACGATCGAAGTGTGACGATCGAGGCCTAAAGTGCCGTTGGGCGAACGCCCATCAAGGCGCGGGCAGCGCTTTCGGCTAGAACTTTCCCAGTTGACGAAAGCGCGCCGGCGCGGCTTGTTGCTGGCAACACGCGCGCCAAAATTGCACGCCAAGCTGCCCAGAGGATAAGCCCCAATGACGAGAAACAAGCCGCCGTTTCGCGCCGACGTGGTCGGCAGCCTATTGCGGACCGCACCATTGAAGGAAGCGCGGGCGAAGCGCGAGAAAGGCGAGATCAGCGCGGCGCAGCTCGGCGAGGTTGAAGACCGCGAGATCGAGAAGATCATCAGGAAACAAGAGGAAGCCGGTCTCAAGCTCGCGACCGACGGCGAATTCCGCCGTTCTTGGTGGCACTTTGATTTCTACGGCATGCTCGAAGGCGTCGAGATCTACGAGCTCGATCACGGCATCCAGTTTCAGGGCGTGCAGACCAAGCCGCGCAGCATTCGCATCCATAGCAAGCTCGGCTTCTCGCATCATCCGATGATCGATCATTTCAAATTTCTCAAAGCCCACACCCGCGCAATGCCGAAAATGTGCATCCCAAGCCCGGCGACGATGCATTTCCGCCTGGAGCCGAACGCGGTCACCGCCAAGGACTATAAAGACCGCGACGCCATATTCGACGATCTGGCGAACACCTACCGCCAGGCGATCCGCGGCTTTTACGACGCCGGCTGCCGCTATCTGCAGTTCGACGACACCGCCTGGGCCTATTTGTGCTCGCAGGTCGAGCTGAAAAAGGCGCGCGAGCGCGGGCTCAATGCTGACCGCCTGCAACAGGACTATGCTCGCGTCATCAATGCCGCGCTGCAAGGCAAGCCGGCCGACATGGTGGTCACCACCCACGTCTGCCGCGGCAATTTCCGCTCGACCTGGATTGCCGAGGGCGGTTACGAGCCGGTCGCCGAGACGCTTCTCGCCAAGCTGAATTACGACGGCTATTTCCTCGAATACGACACTGCGCGCGCCGGCGGATTTGAGCCGCTGCGGTTTTTGCCCAAGGGCAGCAAGATCGTCGTGCTCGGCCTCGTAACCACCAAAACCGGCACGCTCGAGAAGAAAGATGACGTCAAGCGCCGCATCGAGGAGGCAACCAAGTTCGCTCCGTTCGAGCAGCTCTGCCTGTCGCCGCAATGCGGTTTTGCTTCGACCGAGGAAGGCAATGTGCTCGCCGAAGACGAACAATGGGCGAAGCTGCGGATGATTGTCGAATTGGCCGGCGAGGTCTGGGGTTGAGTGCCCGCTGCCGCTCTTTCCGGCGCGTAGGTTCCTCACCGCGCGAGCGGCGCAGTCTCACCTGTAGCTCAGCCTTTTATGCATGTGCACCATAAACGTCATCGCAAACAGCGGCGTCGCCAGGTTGACAATCGGGATCGATACGAACGCGGCGATGAATAGCCCGCCGACATAGACCATGGCGGCGTTGCGCCGGCGCAGCGCCTTGGCCTCGGCGCGCGGGCGAAGCCGCATGGCGGCGAGTTCGAAATATTCACGGCCCAGGATATAAGCGGTGGCCAGAAAAAAGATGACCGCCCCGAAGCCCGCGAACAGCAAAAGCGGCGCGGCGCACAAATAAATCACCACAGCAAGCAAGGCCGTCTTGACGCCTTCCCAGGTCGCCAGCCATAGCGGCACCGCTTTTCCGGGCGGGTCGGCAGGATAATGCTCGCGCTCGACCTCGTCCGCGATCTGGTCGGCGAAGAAACTGCCGACAATGGCGCTGACCGCCGGCATCAGCATGATGCTGCCGACAACGATGCCGAGCCCGGCGGCAATCGACAGCAGCCAAGCCAGCGCATTGGCCGGCAGATGCGCCCCAGCGCCCAATGTCTGCTCGACCGATGCGCTGCCGGCGCCGACGAGGTATACGATCAGCCGTTCCAGCGCGATGCCGACGACGACGATCAGCGCCAGCGCAAGGCCGATGGTTTTCCAGAGCACCGCGCGCAGCGGCGGCGAGAACAATTGCGTGATCGCCTTGATCGCATCGTCGAGCATACATTCACGTCATTGCCGCCGGGCGGTTCCTAGATCAAGCGAAAGATTTGCCCCCCGCCCGCGCTTAGGGCAATGTTGCGGGGGCGTTGGGGGCGAAACGACAAAATCTGGACGACGAAAGTCGGCAATATCGGGCCTTAAGACGTTGTGGAAAGTATGCCGTCTCTGAGCCGTCGTTTCCTGCTCATGGCCTCGGCCGCGCTTGCTGCGCGTCCAGCCCTCGCCCCAGCCCTGGCCGCGGTCACGCCATCCGGCGGTCCGCTCGATGTGATCATCATCGGCGCCGGGGCGGCTGGCATCGCCGCCGCACGGCGGCTCGCCGCCGCGGGCCGGCGCTACCTCGTGATCGATGCAACCGATCATGTTGGCGGACGCTGCGTCACCGACACGAAGAGTTTCGGTGTGCCGTTCGATCGCGGCGCGCGTTGGATTTATCTGCCCGATTCAAATCCGCTGATCAAAATCGCGCCGCGGCGCGGCGACATTTATTCTGCATCGCTCAGTCGTAAAGTACGGATCGGCCGGCGCTACGCGCGCGAGGGCGAGCTTGAGGATTTTCTCTCGGTGCAGGTCCGCGCCACGCGCGCCATCGGCGACACGGCACGCAAGGCGGACACTGCCTGCGCGCAAGCGATGCCCGCCGATCTCGGCGATTGGCGGGCGACCGTGGAATTCGTGCTCGGCCCATACAACTACGGCAAGGATCTCGCGCAGCTATCGTCTTTCGATTTTGCCAAGGCCGCCGAGCGCCGCAGCGCGGCATTCTGCAAGCCGGGTTTCGGCGAACTGCTTGCCGCGCTGGCGCAGGGGCTTGCGATTCAGCTTGCGACGCCGGCGAGTTCGATCGATTCACGGCGCGGCGTCACGGTGGAGACCGCAAGAGGCTCGATCTCGGCGACCGCGGCGATCGTCACCGCACCGACCAATGTCATCGCTTCGGGCGGCCTGAAATTCGTTCCCGACCTGGGGCGTCGCGTCGATGCGTTCAGCCGCCTGCCGCTTGGCAATTATGACCGTATCGCGCTCGAACTTGTCGGCAATCCGCTGGGGCTGGAAAGTGACGACCTGGTGTTCGAGAAATCCAACAACACCCATACCGCCGCGATCCTGGCCAATGTTGGCGCGACCCCACTGTGCTTCGTCGATGTGGCTGGCGCATTTGGCCGCGATCTCGTCGAGCAAGGCGAAGCGGCGATGATCGACTTTGCCACCGAGTGGCTGGGTGGCCTGTACGGCGCCGAAGTGAAAAAATCGATCGGCCGCAAATACGCGACACGCTGGAGCAGCGAGCCTTATGCGCTTGGCGCCTGGTCGGCCGCCGTGCCAGGGAGCCAATCGGCGCGCCGGCAATTGCTGGATCGCATCGCCGATGATGTCTGGTATGCCGGCGAGGCGGCGCACGAGACATTGTGGGGCACGGTGGGCGGCGCTTGGG
>JBASAH010000016.1:0-14885 GCA_049650505.1 Xanthobacteraceae bacterium | reverse complement strand
ATCCTGACCTGAGCGCGGAGTGGGCGGCGGCACTAGAGCATGATCCGGAAAAGTGGAAACCGGTTTTCTGAAAAGATCATGCTCAAACAAAGAGCTAAAGCGAAATGGCGATTCAACCTAAAATCATTTCGCTTTAGGTGAAAGCCAGCATTGATGGCCACGCTCATTTGCTTCGGCTTCGGCTATTGCGCCGAACATTTCATTGCGGAATTCGCCGGCAAATTCGAGCGCATCGTCGGCACCGTACGTCGTGCCGAGCGCGCGGCCATTCTAAATGCTTATCAAGCCGGAGCAGTACAGGCGCTGTTGTTTGACGGGGTGAATGCCGCGCCCGCGCTCAATGCCGGGCTCGCACAAGCGGACTATGCACTGGTGTCGATTCCACCTGACGAGAGCGGCGAACCAGTGCTCACAGCATTTAACGATGCACTCGCTGCCGGCCGGCGCCTGCGTTCGGTTGTCTATCTCTCGACAGTCGGTGTTTACGGCGACCGTGATGGCGGCTGGGTCGACGAGCAAACGCCAGTCGCGCCTGCTTCGGAGCGCAGCCGCCGGCGCTTGGCCGCCGAGCAGGCATGGCAGCAATTCGGTGCGCGTGAAGACGTTCCCATCGCGGTGCTTCGTCTCGCCGGCATTTACGGCCCGGGACAGAATGCGCTGGTCGCGGTCGCCCGTGGCAAAGCGCGCCGCATTATCAAGCCTGGCCAGATTTTCAATCGTATTCACGTCGCCGATATTGCCCAGGCGATCGATGCCGCTTTTGCGCGCCCCGCCAACGGCGTGTTCAACGTCGCCGACGATGAACCCGCGCCGCCGGCCGATCCGATCGTGTTTGCAGCCAAGCTCTTGGGCTGTGAACCGCCGCCGGAGATTGCATTCGACGAAGCGGCGCCATCGATGTCGCCGATGGCTCTGAGTTTCTGGCAGGAATGCCGGCGCGTGCGCAATGACAAGCTCAAGCGCGAGCTTGGCGTCACGCTGCGCTATCCGAGTTATCGGGAGGGGCTCACAGCGCTGCTTGAAGAGAAATAATCAATGCAAACTCGGGCCTTTGAGAAACTTATTACGCTCGCTTGATTTGATGCGCAGCTGCATCGTCTCGCCCTCGCGGTAGATCGTCATCGGCACTTCGACGCCGGCCTGGCCTTGCGCCCAGATGCGGCGGAAGAAGCCGGCGAGATCGCGCACTTCCTTGCCGGCGACCGAGAGGACAATGTCGCCCGTGCGCAGATCCGCTTGCTTGGCCGGCCCGCGGTCGGCGAGGCCGACGATCACAAGCCGGTTCTCGACTTCAGTAGCGTAAAGGCCGAGCCACGGCCGCGGCGGTACGTTCCTGCGGCCGAATTTGAGAAGATCGTCGATGATCGGTTTTAGAAGATCGATGGGTACCATCATGTTGATGTTTTGCGTCTGCCCCCGCTCCGCGGCGTGCTGGAGTTGCAGCGAACCAACGCCGAGAAGGTCGCCATTGGGGCCAATCAAAGCGGTGCCGCCCCAATTCGGATGCGCCGGCGCGGTGAAGATCGCCTCGTCGATCACGTATTCCCAATAACCGGCGAACTCCTGCTTGGCGACGATACGCGCGGCCACCGAGCGCTGCCGCCCGCCATAGCCGCCGACAACGACGCGCTCGCCGAGTGACGCGGCGGCCGACTCGCCGATTTGCAGCGACGGCACATCAAGCTTGGCCAGCGCTTGAACGAGCCCGAAGCCGCTTTCCTGATCGTAGCCCAACACGTGTCCCGGCACCGAGCGACCGTCGCTCAGCGCAATCCAAATGTTCTCGGCTTCAGTGATCAGATAACCGATTGTGAGGATCAAGCCATTACCGCGGATGAAGACGCCATTGCCAGCCCGTTCGGTGCCAAGCGTATCGGCCGTGAACGCGTCAGCCGGAACCGTCGCATGCAAACCGACCACGCAGGACAGCGCGTGCTCGAGATCATAGCCGTAATCTCCCGGCTTCGGTTGTACGGCGGACGGCACTTTCCAGTCGCTCACGGACGGCATTCGTTACTTCTCGCTCGCTCCGGCAGGTGCAATGAGGATTTTGCCGCCGAGTTGAGGTCTTCGGCAAGATACCGGCTTTCCGCTATGTGTTGACGGCGCGTGCTGCGATCAAGGCCGTTGCCGGTTTGGTTCACGGTTACGCGCCGGACAGGCTCGCATCGAGAAACTCCTTCGACCAGCGCGAATAGTCGGCCTGACGCGTGACCTGCTTCATTAGGTCCGGTGTTGCGACAGCTTTGATGCTGGCCGGCGGTGTGCCAGCGCGCAGCGCTTTGAGCGTCTCGTGCACGGCATTTACCGCCGCCATGAATGGTAGGTGGCCCTGGAGGCAAACGCGGACATTGCGCGCGCTGAGATAATCCAGATCGTAAAGCTCAGGTCCGGGGCTGCCGAGAAAGAGTGGCAGTTTGACTGCGGCGGCGACGGCATCGAGCTGGGCACGCGTTTTCGCGCCGGCCACGAACAGCATGTCGACGCCGGCTTCCTCGTAGGCCTGCAACCGCGCGATCGTGTCGGCGACGCCGGTGATCGCCATCGCACTGGTGCGGCCGACGATGATGAGCCGCTTGTCCTGGCGTCCGGCAAGCGCCGCCCTCATCTTGCCGACGCCCTCCGCGATCGGGATCAGGCTCGGCCCGCTCGATCCGTAGCTGGTCGGTAAAACGGTGTCCTCGATGGTCAATGCCGCGACGCCCGCGGTTTCCAGCTCCTCCACCGTGCGTTTGACGCTGAGCGCATTGCCGTAGCCGTGGTCGGCGTCGACCAGCAATGGCAACTTACCGGCGCGATTGATCCGATAGGCCTGCTGCGCGAATTCGGTCAGCGTCAGCACCACCACATCGGGCGCGCCGAGCACCGTGAATGATGCGATTGAGCCCGCGAACATGCCGGCTTCGAACCCGAGATCTTCGGCGATGCGCGCCGAGATGGCGTCGTAGACCGACCCCGGATAGATGCAACGCGATCCCGCAATGAGGGAGCGCAAGCGCTCCCGCCGGTCCGTCCAATCCATGCTGATGCCCCTGCTGCCTGGTTTGCTGCGGCGCTGTTCTAACACGTCGCGCGCCGCTGCGCCTGCAGCTCATCGCTGCCTGCCGCAGCGTCAGAAAAATCTGTCGAGGCGAGAAAACTATCAACTTGGCCGACTACTCGGCCTATTTCCTTGAACGATCGCGATCACTTGGACGCGGCGTCGACCGGCGCGCCGGTCTGCTGCTCCAATTCTTTCAGCTTTTTCTGCAGGAACGGCAGGCTCGAGACCAGCGCGCAATTTCCCTGATCCGTGACCGTCTTTTGCACCTGAGCCCATCGCGCGTCGGCATCCTGTTTGTTCCAAGGACGCTTGGTCTCGACGTTGAATGCTCCCTGCGCGGCAAGATTATCAAGCGAACGACGATAGTCTTGCAGATTAAGAACGCGATCGCGCATCTCGAAATAAAAATTGGTGCCGTTCAGCTCGCTGCAATGACGCAGGCCGAACGCAAAATTCCGCTGCGCCATCTGGGCGTCGAAAATCTTAGCCTTGAGATCGTTAAGGGCGTTCGCGTTTTGCGCCTGCAGTGGGCTGCACAGAAGCAGTACCAGCAGAACCGCCGAGAACCCTATGCGTGTCATTTCCCGTCTCCCATTAAAGCCGCGGAAATGTCTATTGATGAGAAATTTTATACCATAAGAGAGCAATACTCGCAGCGGTTACCGACTATTGACCATGCTCGCGAAGTGCGGTTTTGGCGGCCACATCGCCCGCGGAAACCACTGTTTTTGCCTTGTTCCCGCCTAATGTTGCCTGCAAGACTGGGCGAGTTAGGGACCTTGGGGGGCCTACCGTGCGGTGGATGAGCCTTACGATGGCAGTGGCGGCGCTGGCCGCGTCGGTCGGCGGTGCTGCAGCGCAATATTATCCACCGGCGGACTATCCACCGCCTCCGCCACCCGGTTATGTCGGGGGGCCGGTCTACCGCGATGCGCGCGGCGTCCCGATCAATCCGCATTATGTTCAGCCAGCCCCGGGCGAAGAGGTCTATGACGGGCCGCCGCCATATGGCCGCTCGTTTTTCCCGCCGCAGCCGATGCCGGTGCTCAATGGCGGGCTCATGCAACGGCCGCCGGGCGATCTTGCCGAGGTGTCCGGTTCCGCAGATGTGACCGGTACGGTTCGCGGCGCCGTTGTCGCTCCCGGAGCGACGCCGCCCGGTTACATTCCCGGCGGCAATGCCGCGTCGCCGCACTCGAATTCAACGGTCATTGCCTCTCTGCCGCCCGAAGACCAGCCGGAGCAAGGACCGCGCAAGGACCTGCCGGAGCGCTTCCGCCGTCAGATCGTCAACTTCACCACGACCGAGCCGGCCGGCACTGTCATCATCGATACGCCGAACACGTACCTCTATCTCGTGCTCGGCAATGGCAAGGCCATACGCTACGGCGTCGGCGTCGGCCGTGACGGCTTCACCTGGTCCGGCAGCGAACGCATCAGTGGCATGAAGGAATGGCCGGATTGGCACCCGCCGAAGGAGATGATCGAGCGGCAACCTTATCTGCCCCGCTTTATGGCTGGCGGCGAAACCAATCCGCTCGGCGCGCGCGCTCTCTATCTCGGAAACACCGTCTACCGCATTCACGGGACCAATCAGCCGTCGACCATCGGCAGCTTCGTATCTTCGGGCTGCATCAGGCTGACCAACGACGATATCGAAGACCTCTACAATCGGGTGAACGTCGGCACGCGCATTGTCGTGCTGCCGGGCAGCAATCCGGATGCGGCAGCGCTATCGCAGCGTTCGATCGCCCGCTAGAGCGGGATGAGATTTCGTTGAATCGTCATCCCGCTCTAGCTTTTTGTTTGAGCATGATCTTTTCCGAAAACCGGTTACCACTTTTCGGGATCATGCTTTAAGCCGCCTGTAATTTCGTTAGTGCTGGAATCCCGATCGGCAATTTGGATGTTGCCGCGCGGTGGCGCCCATCGTTGTCATTTTTAACATTGGTTTTCGCCCGACTCAGCTAATGTTGAATGAGTCGGATTCATCCGTTTGGCGGCGCCCTCGCCATGATCGCGAAGCTTTGTCCGGCGTGATTTTTCGCGGATCACGCGGGTATTCAGCGAGGTCCAATGTTCCCGAACGTTCGTCTGCTGGTCGTAGCGGTTCTGGCTGCGATTGCCGGAATCGCTTGCGGGTTGGGCTTGTTTGCGACGTTCCGCGTCAATCACGAACCGTTGGCGCGCTTTGCGGAGGGCGGCCCGCCGCTGCAGCTCGCATTCGATAAACTCGCGCCCGTGCCTGATACGGCGGCTCCGGTGGCTGCGCGATATCCGCTCGATGGCGCGGCAAAGCCGCTTTCCGCCCCAATTCTCATTCCGCCGCCGAGTCTAGCGCCAGATCCCGCCGAGGCCGGCTCGGCGCCCGGCGAGGTCTCGGCGAACGCCGAGTACAGCACCGGCACCGCTGCTCCGGCGGATCAAAAAGATGAGACAAGCGTCGCCGTCGTCACGCCTGACGAGCAATCCACCGGCGCCGCTGAAAACATTGAGACGGGTCAGCACGCGGCCGATGTTGCGGCACCGGGCGAGCAGGAGCTCGACAAGGCTCCGCCGCCAATCGAATCCGCCGGATCCACCACAACTGAGGCTGCCGCCGATTCCGGCGCAACCGACCCTGCGGCGGAGAAAATCGCGCTGGCAAATTCGGCTCCTCAGGTTGAAGAGCCGGCAGTTAAGGAAACCAAAGCGCCCGCGATCGACGTCGCCAAACCGCTGGCCAAACCGCCGGCCAAACCGCTGGCCAAAGCGGCGCGTCCGGCGAAACCAGCACGCCGCGCGATCAATGCGGCTCGCATCCGGCGAACACCAACCACAGTGGCGGCGCAGCCAGCCGTTGTGTGGACTCAGCCGACCTACCAATGGACCGACGCCACCCAGAGGACGCAAACCGTACGGCGCGTCGTAGTCAAGCGCCATCGCGCGGCGAAGAAAGCGGCACCGGCCGCGCAATCCAACTTGACGGGCGCAACCGCCGGCGTCCTCGGCGCCCAATAGCAAGATGGCGGGATTGACGCGGGCCAAGCCGGTGCGCTGATGGCTGCCGGTGCTCGCAACATACGCAAAGAATTCGCGTGATCCCACTGTCCGTCCTCGATCTGTCGCCGGTCACCACGGCCACGCCCGGCCGCGCGGCCCTGCATAATTCGCTGGATCTGGCGCGGCTCGCCGAGCGGCTGGGCTACACGCGCTATTGGCTTGCCGAACATCACAATCTGGCGAATATCGCAAGCTCATCTCCCGAGCTCATGATCGGGCAAATCGCCGCCGCCACCTCGCGCATTCGCGTCGGCTCGGGCGGTGTGATGTTGCCGAATCATGCACCGCTCATGGTCGCCGAGCGCTTCAAGGTGCTGGAGGCGCTATTTCCGGGCCGCATCGATCTCGGCCTTGGCCGCGCACCGGGTACCGATCCGGTCACCTCCTACGCGCTGCGCGCCAGACAGGATCCGCGAGCGGGCGACGAATTCCTCGAGCGCTTTCAGGAATTGCTGCTGCTTGAGAATGGCGGTTTTCCGCAAGGGCATCCCTTTCGCAACGTGCGCGCCATGCCTGCCGATGTGGCGCTGCCGCCGATTTGGCTGTTGGGCTCGAGTGGCTACAGCGCCGAGCTTGCCGCGGCATTCGGGCTTGGCTTTGCCTTTGCGCATCACTTTGCCGATTACGACGCCGCGAGCGCGATGTTCAGTTACCGCGAACATTTCAAACCGTCGGCGACGCTGGCGCGGCCTTATGCGATTCTGGCCACCGCAGCGGTGGTAGCGGACAATGATGCGCAAGCTGAACGCATCGCGGCGAGCGCCGCGTTGCATTACGTGCGGCGCGTCAAGGGAGAATATCTGCCGCTGGAATCGCCCGAAGTAGCCGCAGCGTATCCTTACACGGCAGTCGATCGCGAGCGCATGGCCGGCCAGCGCGCTCGCTTGGCCGTTGGCAGCGCGACGGCCGTCAAGGATCGGCTCGTTGCATTGGCGGCGGCGACGCGTGCGGATGAAATCATGATCACCAGCATGGTGTACGACCATGCGGCGCGCCGGCATTCCTATGAACTATTGGCGGAAGCCTTTGCTTTGTCGCGCTGACTGAGTCGCGCGGCCGACAATGTTTGCGCAATTCCGCATCGCCTGGCCGCTGAATTGGAATGCAGTATTCCAATCGCGCGGCGATACAAACACTGATGTCGTTCTTTCCGTCACCGAAGTTTTGCCGCAATTTGCCACCGCTGCGACACACTCGCGATCTGGCGAAAGCTTATTCGCTCTACTAAGATTGCAGCTGCTGGGCCTAGACGTTTCACGTTGGCTGGGGACACCATTGGCAACTACAACCGCGCGGCGCGACCAAGCACCGTACCGTTTACTGCGCTGTCAGCGCCGTGCACGGAGTGACATTTTTGCGTTCGGCATTGCGCTTGCCGTCGCTGTGAGCGTAACAGCCGCTCCGGCGGCGGCGAGTTACAGATTCGGATATTGGGGCCCGCATTATTGGGCCCCGCATAAACGAGCCGCGCATAGCCCGAAAACTGCCGAGCGCGTCAGCAAAGAAACCGTCGCCGACATTCCGAAAGGTCCGCTGCAGATTTTCATTTCGATCAATCAGCAGAAGATGCACGTCTACGGCAACGGCGTGCACATCGCCGATACGTCAATAGCGACCGGGGTACCGAGCCTGCCGACGCCGCTCGGCGTCTTCAGCGTCATCCAAAAGCAGGTCTTTCATCGCTCCAACATCTACAGCAATGCGCCGATGCCCTACATGCAGCGCATCACCTGGTCCGGCGTCGCCATGCATGAAGGTGAAAGCATCGGCCATCGGGCGTCGCACGGCTGCATCCGCATGCCGCGCGATTTTGCCATCCGGCTGTATCGCCAGACCAGGCTCGGCACCCGCGTCATTATTGCTAACTCCGAACTAAAGCCGGCGGAATTCGCTGACCCGCATTTGTTCGTGCACAAGGAAAAGCCGCCTGAAATCGCGGCGGCGGCGCCGAATAGCGTCGAGACCGCGGCGGCCAAGCCGGCCGAGCTTGCCGCGCATGCGGACACGCCCGCACTATTGCAGCCGGTACAATCAGATGTTTTGACGCCGCAGGTGACTGCACCGGCAGTCAGCGCCGATCCAAAGATCGAAAGTCCAAAGGCCGAAAGTCCGAAGGTCGAAAGCGCCGCTCATCCCGCGGATCTAGGCAAAGCCGGTGATGCGACCGCGCCGACGCCTCCTAGCCCAGCGGACCTGGCGAAAGTCGCAGCAGCCAAGAAAACGCAGATCGCGGTATTTATCAGCCGCAAGCGGCAGCGGCTTTATGTGCGGCAAAATTTCGAGCCGCTGTTCGACGCGCCTGTCGCGATCGCCCAGCCGGAAGCGCCCATCGGGACCCACGTGTTCACCGCGCTTGAATTCACCGGGCCCGACCGCACCGCGCTGCGCTGGAACGTTGTCTCGCTGCCCGGTGAGGCGCCGAAGCGGGTGCAATATGTCGAAGAGCGTGGCCGCTACGGAGAGCCCGGCCGCCGGCGGCGCCGCGAAGTCGTGGACGAGAGGGCGGCTGATGCACCGTCGCCGCAAAGTCCGGCGCAAGTCCTGGGCCGCATCGATATTCCGACCGACATCAGCGAAGCGATTTCCCAGATGATCGTGCCGGGCTCCTCGCTCGTCGTATCGGATCAGGGTCTCGGCGACGAAACCGGCGAGGGCACGGATTTCGTTGTGGTTACGCATTGAGCCCGTTAGAGCATGATCCGGAAAAGCTTGCACTCGGACTTGATCCGCGGGTGGAAGCCGCTTTTCCGAAAAGATCATGCTCCATCAAAGCTAGAGCACCGATAAATTCCATGTGAAGCCACTACGCTCTGGTCGCGCGAAAGGTCCGCAAGGTGGGTTGAGCGCGGCTAATCGCGCCGATAGTCTCGCCGGCCAGCCAGCGAATGCCGCCATCTGGCTCCGCCGGCGACGGAAACTTCAAGGAGGATCAAATTGGGTAAGCCCTTTACATTGACTGCCTCGGACAATTTCAAGCTTGGCGCCTATCGCGCCGATCCGACCGGAAAATCCAAAGGCGGCATCGTCGTTATTCAGGAAATCTTCGGCGTCAATCATCACATCCGCGCCGTCTGTGACCAGCTGGCCGGCGAAGGCTATGCGGCGCTGGCCCCTGCGGTGTTCGACCGGCAGCAGCCAAATTTCGAATCCGGCTACTCGCCCGATGAGATCGCCAATGCGCGCAAGTTCGTCGCCAATCCGGATTGGGGCGCGATGTTGCGCGACGTGCAGGCCGCGATCGACGAGCTGAAAAAGAGCGGTCCGGTCGCCATCATGGGCTTCTGCATGGGCGGCACCATCTCGTTTCTGGCGGCGTGCAAGCTCAACGGACTATCCGCGGCCGTGTGCTATTACGGCGGACAAATCGCCAAGAATGCGGACGAAAAGCCGAAAGTGCCGACGCAGATGCATTTCGGCGAACAGGACGCATCGATCCCGATGAGCGATGTTGAAATGATCAAGCAGAAGCGCGGCGGTGATTGCGAGATTTTCGTTTATCCCAACGCGCAGCACGGCTTTCATTGCGACGAGCGCGGCAGCTACAACGCCGAAGCTGCCAAGCTCGCCTGGCAGCGCGCCACGGCGTTCTTGGCCAAGCACGTGAAGTAATTCAGGGGATCGGAGATCAGAACCTATGCGGCTGAGCTTGATCCCTGATGCCTGTTTTCCTGATGCCTGATCAAGCCGCGACGCCGGTGCCGATCGGGCAGCTCACGCCAGTGCCGCCGAGGCCGCAATAGCCGTGCGGGTTCTTGGCGAGATATTGCTGGTGATAATTTTCGGCAAAATAGAACGGCGGCGCGTCGCGGATTTCGGTCGTGATTGGTCCCATCCGCGCGGCCGCCAGCGCTTTGTCGTAGGCCGCTTTGGAGGCTTCCGCGGCGGCGCGCTGCTCGGCTGAAAACACATAAATGCCGGAACGGTATTGCGTGCCGACATCGTTGCCTTGGCGCATGCCCTGGGTCGGATCGTGGCTTTCCCAGAAGGTTTTGAGCAGGCGTTCGTAGGAGATTTTCTTCGGGTCATAGACCACGAGCACGACTTCGTTGTGCCCGGTGCGGGCGGAGCAGACTTCTTCGTAGGTCGGGTTGGGCGTGAGGCCGCCGGCATAGCCGACCGCGGTCACGTAAATGCCGTTGCCGAGCTCCCAGAATTTGCGCTCGGCGCCCCAGAAGCAGCCAAGCCCGAACATCGCCATGGCAAGGCCATCGGGGTAGGGGCCCTGCAGCGGCCGTCCATTGAGGAAGTGCTGCCGCGCCGTGGGGATCGGCGTTGCGCGCCCCGGCAAGGCCTCTTCGGGCGCGGGCATTTCAAGCTTTTTGCGCAGTGAAAACATGACGGCGGCTCCTGCTCGGCTCGGCAGCATCCGGATATAAATCGCATGCCGAATATAGGCGGTCAGGGCTTTCGGCGCATCGGACGCGGCGATCACGTTTGCAGGGATCGGCTTTTGCCGCTTATTGTGCGGCGCCGCAGTTTCGGCACGCGCTTTTGGGAGGCTGCCACATGGTTCGCGTATCCGCTTTCGCCTGCGCTTTGCTGGGCGCCCTGGTTCTTTCGCTCGGTTCGGCATTAGCGCCGGCTATGGCGCAACAAGCGCCGGCTGGACCGGCCGCGGCGGCGCCACCACAACCACCCTATGGGGCGCCGATCACGCTCGATCAGGCCAAGCGCGTGATGGCGGCGGCCGAGCTCGAAGCGGCGAAAAATTCCTGGACCGTCGCCATTACTATTCTTGATAGCGGCGGCAACATGGTGATGTTCCACAAAGCCGACAATACGCAGCTCTCGGCGATCACCACCTCGGCCGGCAAGGCGCGCACGGCGCTCGACTTCAAGCTGCCGAGCAAAGCGCTTGACGACGCCATCGCCGCCGGCGGCGCCGGCATGCGGCTTCTGGCGCTCAAGGACATCACGCCGCTGCAGGGCGGCATGCTCATCCTCGTCGACGGCAAGATCGTTGGCGCCATCGGCGTCTCCGGCGCGCTCTCGGCGCAAGACGATCAGATCGCCAAAGCCGGCGCCGATGTGCTGGTGAAGGGGAGCTAAGTCACCTTCGCCGCGGCTTCCAGCCGCCGCGCATGCCAGCAAATTGTGACGCGACTCGACTTCAATCGGGCGGGTATCAGATGGTCGTGGCCTCCGATCGCCCGCTTGCCCTAGTGCTTTTTGCCATACGGGTACGTGCCGGGTTTGGCTTGGCTGTGCATCCCCGCGAATGGCGAGGGGGCTTCGGTGCCGGCGCCCTTCTTCTTGTTCTTGTCTTGTTTGGGCTTTTTCTTTTCCCTGTTGCTTCGCATCTGACCTTTCGCCATGGCGACCTCCAGATTCTCGATGGGTGATTCGTCGGTGAACGGGAGCCTAGCCCATCCGCTCCGCAAAGCGATATCAGCCTATCCGCCGCACGAGCCGTTAGCGCCCTCTCGGCTTCCAGCCACCGCGCATGCCGGCGCGGCCCATGGTGGAGCGCGGCGCGCGGCGGTTCGGCGTATTTGTTTCCGGTCGATGCGGCGCCACTTCGTGACGCAGCGCTATGCCCATTTCGTCGAGCGCGGGTTTGTGGATTTTGCTCCGCCCCCCCTTCGAGGCGGGGGAGGGTAAAAATTTCGCCGTCGGGTCGTCGATCACCGCGAGCTCGGTGGCGCGCAGCCGCTTGATCTCGTCGCGCAGCCGCGCCGCTTCCTCGAAATCGAGATCGGCCGCCGCGGCACGCATGCGGGTTTCGAGATCGGCAATCACCGCCTCGAAATTGTGACCGATAGTGGCGGCTTCCTCGAACTCACCGTCGCCCGTGCCGGCGGCGATCAGCACATGGTCGCGCTCATAGACGCTGTCGAGGATATCGGCGATGCCCTTGCGCACGCTCTCCGGCGTGATGCCGTTGGCCGCATTGTATTCCTTCTGTTTCTCGCGCCGCCGCTCGGTTTCGGCAATGGCGCGCTCCATCGAGCCGGTGACGGCATCGGCGTAGAGAATGACGCGGCCGTCGATATTGCGCGCGGCGCGGCCGATGGTCTGAATGAGGCTCGTTTCGCTGCGCAGAAAACCTTCCTTGTCGGCATCAAGGATGGCGACCAGCGCGCATTCCGGAATATCGAGGCCCTCGCGTAACAGATTGATGCCGACCAGCGCATCGAACGCGCCAAGCCGCAGATCGCGGATGATCTCGATGCGTTCAATCGTGTCGATGTCCGAATGCATGTAACGGACGCGGATGCCCTGCTCATGCAGGTATTCGGTGAGGTCTTCGGCCATCCGCTTGGTCAGCACGGTGACCAGCGCGCGATAGCCGCGTTGCGCGACAGCGCGAACCTCGCCGACCAAATCGTCGACTTGCGTTCGCGCCGGCCGCACCTCGACCGGCGGATCGATCAGCCCGGTCGGGCGGATCACCTGTTCGGTGAATACGCCGCCGGATTCGTTGAGCTCCCACGGGCCGGGCGTGGCCGAGACGCATGAGGTCTGTGGCCGCATCGCATCCCATTCCTCGAAGCGCAGTGGGCGGTTGTCCATGCACGATGGCAGGCGGAAGCCGTATTCGGCGAGCGTCGCTTTGCGGCGGAAATCGCCGCGATACATGCCGCCAAGCTGCGGGATAGTGACGTGACTCTCGTCGACAAAAACCAGCGCATTGTCAGGCACGTATTCGAACAAAGTCGGCGGCGGCTCGCCGGGCTTGCGGCCGGTCAAATAGCGCGAATAGTTCTCAATGCCGGCGCAGGCGCCGGTCGCTTCCATCATTTCGAGATCGTAGAGCGTGCGCTGCTCGAGCCGCTGCGCTTCTAGGAGGCGCCCGGCGGCGTTGAGCTGTTCGAGCCGCTGGCGCAGTTCAAACTTGATGCCGGAAATCGCCTGCAGCAGCGTCGGCCGCGGCGTCACATAATGCGAATTGGCGTAGATTTTGACGAATTCCAGCTCGTCGGTCTTCTGGCCGGTGAGCGGATCGAATTCGTGGATGCCTTCCACCTCGTCGCCGAACAGCGATACGCGCCAGGCGCGATCCTCATAGTGCGCCGGGAAGATTTCGATCACGTCGCCGCGCACGCGGAACGAGCCGCGATAAAAATCGCCGGCCGAGCGCTTGTATTGCAAAGCGACGAGATCGGCGAGCAGTTGTCTCTGATTGAGCCGCTCGCCACGGCGAATGGCGAAGGTCATCGCCGAATAGGTTTCGACCGAGCCGATGCCGTAAATGCATGACACCGAGGCGACGATGATTACGTCGTCGCGTTCGAGCAGTGCCCGCGTCGCGGCGTGGCGCATGCGGTCGATATGCTCGTTAATCGAGGAGTCTTTCTCGATATAGGTGTCGGTACGCGGGATATAGGCTTCCGGTTGGTAATAGTCGTAATAGCTGACGAAATATTCGACCGCATTGTCGGGAAAGAAACTTCTGAACTCGCCGTAGAGCTGCGCCGCCAACGTCTTGTTCGGCGCCAAGATCAGCGCCGGCCGTTGCGTCTCTTCGATGACCTTGGCCATGGTGAAGGTCTTGCCCGACCCGGTGACGCCGAGCAGCACCTGGCTGCGGTCGTTGCGCCGTACGCCTTCCACCAAATCTTTGATTGCCTGCGGCTGATCGCCCTTCGGATCGAACTCCGATGTGATGGCGAGGCGACGGCCGCCTTCGGATTTTTCCGGGCGTGGCGGTCGATGCGGCGTCCATGGATGCTCGCGAAATTCCGGCCGGCCTTCGCGCAGCAAGCGGTCCAGCGACTGCTGGCTCGCCGCGCTGCCGAATGCGGTCGGCATCCCTTCTTTCGCTTCCCCGTATAGGGGCGAGGTCGAGCGTGCAAAGCGCGATCGGGCAGGGGTGATTTCGCCATAGCGGATCACCCCGCCCCGCTCGCTGTCGGCTTGCGATCCTTCTCCTTCGGGGGAAGGCGAAGATGACGCTTTGTCCTCCTCTTGCTCCTCCTCAATCCCGAGTGCGCGCGCGAGGTCGGGATCGAGTTCGCCAGGTGAAACCGGCGTGCGGCCGACGTAGCTTTGTTGTGGCGGTTCGTTAAAGCCGCGCGCCACCGAAGCGCGAGCGCGGTGCGCTTGCGCGAAGTCGGCGCGGCGATCCCAGGAATTATCGGGCGGCTGCTGCAATCCACTGCGCTCATTTGGCGTCGCCCCAGTGGGGAGAGGCCGGTCCGAAGGGCCGGGTGAGGGGCGCGGGCCACTAGATTCGTCCCCACTCACCCGATTTCGTTGCGCGCGCACGGCCGATGCCTTTGCATCGGCGTTCTTTTGACCAAGAACGGCGTCGGTACGAGGCCTTTGCTTTCCCCGCTGGGGAGACATGCTGCCCGTCTGCGCGCCGATGCCGGCACGGCCCTGGGCGATGCCCGGATTAAGGAGTTCCGCCAGTGACGGGTCGAGCGTCGGCGTGTCCGGGCGCGCCGCCTTGGCGCGCGTCGGCTTTGCTGGGTCCTTCTTCGAATGCTTTGCCAGATTGCGCGCCTGCGGCGCGCGCGGCCGATCGGGGCTTTTCGCCATCGCTACAATATGGGTCGAGTCTGGCGGCGAGGAAAGTGACGCATCCGCCGCAAGCCAGCGCTCCTGCCCTCCCCCTTCACAGGAGAGGGTTTATTCCAGCCGGATCCCGGCCCGCTTGATGACTTCGCCCCATTTGTTGGCATCGGCGGTGATCAACGCGGCGAATTCCTCGGGAGTGCCACCGGCTGGCTCATCGCCGACGTTCAGATAGAATTGCCGCATGCCCTGCGACCGGAGCGCTTGGTTGATCGCCGCGTTGAGTTGGTCGACGATCGGCCGCGGTGCGCCGGCCGGCGCGATCACGCCAGCCCAGGTC
>JBASAH010000015.1:0-7419 GCA_049650505.1 Xanthobacteraceae bacterium | reverse complement strand
CCGCCGGCGCGGCCGTTCGGCGCGCAACCATCTTGCCGGCGCGTTTCGTAACTGACCGGTTGACCGGTTTAGCCGCGCGCTTAGGCGATGACATAAAGGTCATCTCCCTTTTGCAGCGTTTTGTACTTCTTCAGTTTCAACTTGCGATCGGCGACGCATTCGCCGGTCGTCATGTCGTATTCCATGCCGTGCCAGGGGCAGACGAAGTGCATTTCGTCTTCGGAGAAGAAGAGCCCCATCGAAGTCTTGTCGGGCCGCAACCGTTCCTCGACCTTGGCGATGGTCAAGCCCTCGCAAGCCGGGCCACCCTGGTGCAGGCAGAAATTGCTGTAGGCATAGAATTCGCCGTGGTGCCGGAATACGCCGATCTCGTTGTCGCCGGCAAAAACGATACGGCGGTCGCCGTCTTTGAACTCGGAAAGCTTCGCAACGAATTTCTCGGCCATCGCTGTCGCACCTCGGGCATTACACTTTGGGCATCACACCTTGGCGTTTCATCCTGCGGCCTGTGTGCATCAGGCCATTGTTTGTTCTGGCTTTTTGGCGCGCGCTGAGCCGCATATTGAACCATTGTCGGCCCCGCGGCGCGGCAGCTACGCTTTTACCACATGCGGAAAACGCACGCGACCGCATAAAGCTGGGGTCAGAACTCACTATTTGCCCGGTCGCGGAAACAGCGAGTTTTGACCCTCGCCAGCCATGGTGACGGCGACAGCGACTGCCTGATTTCGGCCGGGAAAAGCTAGGTTTCGTGATGGCCGTCACACCCGGTCTTATCGCGTCGTGAAAGGATGTGACCCAGTAAAAGGGGTGCCTGATGACAAGGTATGTGGCGTTTCTTGTTCTGGGTTTTGCGTTCGTCGGAAGCCTTGTGGCGACGGTGCAGAGTCACCGCCACATGGCACAAACCGCATCGGCTCTGATTGTGACTGTGAGCGGCCACTAGTGTCCTGATTCCGAAGTTCGCACGTTTTGTCGGCACGCTCTCATGCGAACTTCGGAATCAAAAGGGACCCTAGCAAATATGTAATTCTAATGCGGTTTTCGGATTTGAAGTTCCTATGAGAGCTTCCGACTAGATTGTAGGAACTTCAAATCCACCGTACTAGCGGGTAATGCGGCTCGGTCCATTCCGCGAGCCGCGTCAGAAAGAAAATGCCCCGCCAACTGTGATTGACGGGGCGAATTTCCGCAAAACGAAGGTCAGGCGGCGAGCTTCAATTCCTTGCTCGCCCGGAACGCGACTTTCTTGCCCGCCTTAATCTGGATCGGCTCGCCGGTTGCGGGATTACGCCCCATACGCGCGGCGCGCTTCCTTACTTGCAAGATGCCAAGACCGGCAATCCGGATGCGTTCTCCCTTCTTCAGATGCCTGGTGATCAGGCCGATGAGATCGTGGAGGAGAACTTGTCCCATCCGTTTCGTGAGGTGATGCTCTTTGGCCATACTGGCCGCCAGGTGCTTAAGCGTAACTGAGCGACTGGCCTTTTGACTCATAGCTTTGGGTGCCATGGAAAACCTCCCCGAGGCGCGTCAGTCTGACGAATTAAGAGTGTTTATCTGATTCGCGGCCCTTTGGGCTGCCTAATAATCAGATCAAGGCAGACTCGTTGTTCCCTTAGCCTTACAGGAACCATAGCCTTACAGGGGCCCTGGTCAGCGAACGGCGGTAATTACGAAGGCGCGGATGCGACCCGCAATGGGACCATTGCCAAATCGGCGCCCCAGAGCTTGCGTTGCGGTTGCCGTCGCGTGTTCGAGGCGGGAGGCGTCCCGGGCCTCGATTTCGCTGCGCAGTGGGGTCCCCTGACAATACGCAATCGCGGCGTCGCGCGGCGAGGAAGCCTTGCTTGTGCCGTCGACGGCGTCCGCCGCAATGCTGGAAAAACCGGCAGTAGTCAGCTCCTCGCGGATGCGTTCGACATTATGGTAGCCGTGCGGGAGGCGTGCCATGAAACGAGGCGGATCGTCGGGGAAGATTGTGGCGAGCGCTTCCGTAACGACATCGGCGAACTCATTTTCTGAAATTTGGTCCCATACGTTGAATAAGAAACGGCCTCCAGATCTCAGAACCCGTCGTGCTTCCTTGTAGCCTTGGACCTTATCGGGAAAGAACATCGCCCCGAATTGACACGCCACGATGTCAAACGTTTCGGCGGCAAACGGCAGGGCCAGAGCATCGGCCTGTTGCCACGCGATGCGACGATTATTTGGCTGCCGCGCCGCGGCATGATCGAGCATGGGCGCATTGAGATCGGTTGCTGTGATGCGCGTGCCTTGTGGAAGGCGCGAGGCCAGCGCTCTGGTGAGAACGCCTGTGCCCGCGGCGGTCTCCAGTACATCCTGCGGCTTGGTCTCGGCTGCTCGTTTAGCGAGATCGGCGGCATATGATTCGAAAATCAGCGGAACCAGGAAGCGCTCGTAGGTTTCCGGGATCGAGCCGGCGAATAATTTATCGGTCGACGGCATCGGGGGCACTCTTCGTCAAGAGTTACACAGTTCGAGGCTAGCAAACGGAAGCTTCACTTAGCGCGGTGCGCGCCTCATACCATCCGATTTTCGATCTCGCCGATCTTCTCGATCCAGAGCTTGACGACATCACCAGCTTTGAGGAACTCGCCGCGCCCGGCGCCGACGCCGGCCGGCGTGCCGGTGAGAATAATGTCGCCGGGGTGCAGCGTCATGCCGGCGGACAATTGCTCGATCTGCTCGGCCAGCGTGAAGATCATGTGCGCCGTGTTGGAATCCTGTTTGAGCACGCCGCTGACCCACAATTTAAGCGCAAGCTTCTGCGGATCGCCGATGTCGCTCGCCGGCACGATCCAAGGACCGAGCGGGCATGAGCTTTCGAAGGTCTTGTGTTTGGTCCAGTCCCATTTGAACGGCGAGGCGTCCGGCATATTGGCGCGGCGGCCGCGATCGCGCGCCGAGAGATCGTTGGCGATGGTGTAGCCGGCGACGTAAGAGAGCGCCTTATCCGCCGGCACGTCCTTGGCGGCGCGGCCGATGACAGCGGCGAGTTCGATCTCCCAATCCATCTGTTCGCAATAGCCGGAAATCTTCACGCGCGAGCCGGGTTCGGCGAGCGCCCGCGCGGCTTTGAGAAAATGCCAGGCTTTTAGCCCCTGATTGTGCGGATCGGGCGGCGGCGGCCGGCCGTCGCGTGCCGCCATTTCGGCGGCATGGTCGGCATAATTCGAGCCAGCGCAATAGATCGCCGAGGGAAAGCGCACCGGCGCCAGCAATTTGGTTTTGGCAAGCGGCCGGCTTTTGGCGCGCTTGGTCGCGCGGGTTTTGGCTGTACCGAGGCCCGCGGCAGCTTTGCGCAATAAGCCTTCGGCGGTGCGCCAATCGGTGAGGATGCCGAGCACGCTCGCATAGGCTTGCTTGCCGGTCAGCGCCGCGGCATCGAACACCTTGTCTTCGACAACAAGGCCGGCGCGCGGCCCGTCGCTCGCTTGATAGGTCGCCAATTTATAGCCGGCGGCTTTCGCCATCGCGCCCTCCCCTGCATTTTTTCACAAAATCGCCAGCGACCAAACCGCGATCCAAGCGAGTTGGCAAGAGTGTGTGCAAATCCTCGAAGCCAACCAAACCTTTCCCGGGCGCAGCGCAGCACGCCAGTGATGCGCTGCAGACCCGGGATCGTCACAATCGCCGCGTTTGGAACGATCCCGGATCTGCGGTGCACCGCTTTCGCGCTGCACCGCGTCCGGGAAATACGGGTTCTTGCTTCGAAAGGTGGCCTTGAGTTGATGCTGCTGCAGTGATTGATTCAGTGTTCTCGAGTTAGGTCCTTTGGAGAAGAACAATGATCAAGCCCCGGCGCGTCGGCCATGCCACCTTCGAAACCCCCGATGTCGAGCGGATGATCGATTACTACACCGAAGTGGTCGGCCTGGTTTTGGCCGAGCGCGAGAAGGATCGCGCGTTCCTCGCCAGCAAAGTCGGCCAGCTCGCCATCCAGATCAACAAAGGCGCCGCCGAGCGCTGCACCACGCTGTCATTCGAGGTGGCGCCGCATTCGGATTTCGGCGCGCTGGCCCGCGAGCTGGAGAAGGACGGCATCAAAAGCGAGCTGCGCAACGATTCCATTCCCGGCATCGGGCCGGTGCTCACGTTCAAAGACAACAAGGGCACCACCATCGCGCTGTTCAAGGAATGGAGCTATCTCGGCAAGCATCTGCAGCATCACGGCGTCGGGCCGTTAAAGCTCGGCCACATCGCCTTTGTGGTCGAGGACCCCCAAAAGACGGCGGAGTTCTACTCAAACGTGCTCGGTTTTCGCGTCTCCGACTGGATCGACGACTTCTTCGTCTTCATGCGCTGCAATATCGATCATCACACCGTGAATTTCATCCGCGGCAGCACCGTCAAACTGCATCACATGGCGTTCGAGCTGAAGGATTTCATTCACCTGCAGAATTCATGCGACCTGTTCGGGCAGAAGAAAATTCCGATCATCTGGGGACCGCTGCGCCACGGCCCGGGCCACAACATCGCCACCTATCATCGCAATCCGGACGATCAGGTGATCGAATTGTTCTGCGAGCTCGATCAGATGATCGACGAGGAGCTCGGCTATTTCGAGCCGCGGCCGTGGCACCAGGACACGCCGCAGCGGCCGAAAACCTGGACCGCCGGCAAGACCAATATCTGGGGTCCGCCGCCGGGTCCGGATTTCAATCGCTCGGAAGGCGCGGCGGGCGTCGCGCGGAGCGGATTGCACGCGGGCGGCGCGAAGCACTGAGTGGTATTTTGCTGCACGTCATCCTGAGGTGCCCGCCGCAGGCGGGGCCTCGAAGGATGAGGCGCGTTGTTCTTTCCGCCGTCATGCCCGGGCTTGACCCGGGCAATCTGGAGCCCTCCAAACGTTCAGTATTAGATCGGATTTGGCGCCGCGGGTCCCAGTTCGCTAATGAACATGCTTGGAACTAGTTGTGCCTGTCCATACACAACGTGCTTAAATGCTACTTTCTCGCCTGAAGCTATACCGGCGTTCATTTCTTTGGGATACGAAACGTATAATGAGCCCGGCCGACCCTTTTGAGTGTCAGCTTTCACACGAGTAATACCAACGAAAAATAGTCTGCGCGCTTCTTCCAGATTTGCCTCGGCTTCAGCCTTAGGAGTGTCGGCATCGGACATTTGCGGGAGCACGCCTTGAACGCACGCGGCAACGAAGACGTATGGTGAGCTAAGCCCTTTGCTCTTATGCAGGCTCATTACCCGAACCTCTTCCACTGTTGGTGGTATGTCAGGTTGCGTTATTTCGTCCATCATGGCCTGTAAGAGTTCTTTAGGCGTCTTGCAGTTTTCCACAACGTCAAGAGCAAGCTCCCGTAGCTCCTCAATTTCCAAGTCATCCGCAGGAAAAATTACATCGATAAAGTCATTCAAGTTAGATTGCGCCTTCGACAATTTCTCCAACTCCACCCGAATTTCGTCAAAAGACTCAATCAGAGTGCCCGTGCTTTTCAGCGAAGTTTCATCGCGAAGGAATTGCTGGTACCCGGCCCAGCGATGACCCGAATACGTTTTTCTGCTGCCGCAGCAATTTTATAAGCAACGCCAGTTTTGTTTAGTCCTGTGTCCCAAGCCATATTGTACGCCTAATCAACCATGCGCGAGGTAGCGGGAGCATAAGATAGCCGCCTATTTGATTTTGATCTGGCCTGCGTCGTTCAAGATAATCTCGGGTCTTCCCTTGTAGACGTGAATTGAGCCGCTGATTCCAACGGCCTTGCCAATAAGCGAGTCAACATTTGGAAACTTGCTCGCATCATCAGCAAAAATCACAGCCGTGAAAACATTATTCGGGTAACGACCGCCCATGTTTAATAACGTGGCGCGCCCGGATTTAGCGTGGTGCACATCGCTGATAGTACCTTCAACGGTTACCATCTGACCGACGTGCGCCGGCGCCTCCTCTGGCTTGATCATTTCGGCCGCGAGCACCGGCCCAGCGATCAAAGCGAGGACAATAGTCAGCGAACAAGTTCTCATGACAATCCTCAAAACAAATAAATTCCGAATCACCCCGCGACCATCGCCCGCGTCAATTCCTTCTGCTCGCCGTAAATCCATTCCATGCCGGCCATGGCGTCGTCCGGCGTGCGCGCGCCGAGCATCATGTTGCGCAGCTCCTTGGCGACGCCGCTGGCGTGATAAAATTCGCCGTAGACGCGCGCCATGATCTGAACCCGGCCGGTGCGCAAGTAGCGCGCCTGCTGATAGGCGCGAAACGCCGCGGCGTAATCGCCCTCCGCCGCGACCGCCTTATCGGCAAGGCACACCGCGTCCTCGACCGCCATGCAGGCGCCCTGCCCCAGATATTGCAGCATCGGATGCGCGGCATCGCCAAGAAGCGTGACGCGGCCGCGGCTCCATTCCTTGATCGGCGGCCGGTCGCACAACACCCACATGCGCCAGCTCTCGATCTTGTTAAGGAGCATCCGCACCGGTTCGCAGGTCTGGGCGAAGCGCTCGTGCAGCTCGGCCGGATCACCGTAACTGTCCCAGCCTTCCTCGTAGCGGTTGGAATGAAACACGGCGACGAGGTTGTAGAGTTCGCCGGTGCGCAGCGGGTAGAGGACGAAATGCACCTTCTCGCCCGCCCAAAAGGTCATGTTGCGCCAGCGGTACTGCTCCGGAATTTCCGACGTCGGTAGCACGGCGCGATAGGTGATGTGACCGGCCGGCTTCGGCTTGCCGTCGCCGACCACGATTTCCCGGATGGTCGACCATAACCCGTCGGCGCCGATCAAGGCGGCGCCGCGATAGTCCTTGCCGCTCGCGGTCTTCGCGTTGACGCCGCCGTTGACTTCATCGACCTCGACAACTTTCTGCGAAGCATCGAGCCGGATCAGATTGGATTTGCGGGCGGCCTCGAGCAGCACGCCGTGCAAATCGGCCCGATGAATGAGCGCATAAGGATGATGAAACTTCTTGCGGAACGCGGCGCCGAGCGGAATGCGCGTGACTTCCTCGCCGGTGATCGAATCCAGCATCACCAGATTTTCGGGAAAGACCGCAAGCGCGCTGATCGGTTCGATCAACCTAAGCTTTTCGAACATCCAGAACACGTTCGGACCGAGCTGGATGCCGGCGCCGATTTCCTTGAACTCGGCCGTCTGCTCGATGACTTGCGATGGAATGCCTTGGCCCGCGAGCGCCAGAGCCGCAGTCAGCCCGCCAATGCCGCTGCCGACGATCAGGACCTGTTGGTCTTTCCAGGATGGCATGGCGGCCTGCTCTGCTTGCGGAGGTCTATGTTCCCTCCCCCCTTGTGGGGGGAGGAAAAATGGAGCCTGCAGCGCTTCAGCCACCGCCCAGCGCGGCGAGCACGCGCTCCGGCGTGATCGGCATCTGCACGATCGGCGCAGCGCCGAGCGGGCGCAACGCGTCGTTGATCGCGTT
>JBASAH010000014.1:0-14098 GCA_049650505.1 Xanthobacteraceae bacterium | reverse complement strand
GCGCCGCAGTTTCCATCTCGGCGAGCGGCGCCGGCGCATAGCGCGCGCCATTGCACAGCGCGGCAATCGCCGCATCATCGAGCCCACGCTCACGCCGCAGCATACCGAGCATGGCGGCGCGTGGGCTTGCCTCTCCCATCAACCAAGCCGACGAGGATTTTCGGCGCAAGGCGTCATAGACAAGACCGGCGATTGCCGCGCGATCGCTGGAGCCGGCAAAGCGATGCGACAGTCCCCAATCCTTGAGCGCGTCGGTCGCTGGCCGGCGGCGTGCTTCGATCTCGGCGAACACCTCGATCGCAGCGGACAGTCGGGCCGAGGGCGTCATGCGTACACGCTTGGCGGCTTCGAGCCGTCACTTCTTTTTGCGCGAAAGCGCGACGGCGCCGCGCGCGCCGTGCCGCTGCCGTACGCGGCGGCGTAGTTCCTCAATCGCCTCAGCCAGATCGCGGACATGCAGCCCTTTCGGAGCCTTGCCAGCTTTTACGCTCGCCAGCATGCGCCGCAACAGATCGTCGTCGTGCTCGTCGCGATAGGGCTTGAGGTCGAGATTTTTCGGTACTTTGGTCAGGCGCTCGTCGCCGATAGTTTTGACATGCTTCTGCATAAAGCGGTCGTAGTCACGCCACTTGACACCGGCGGCGCGCACGGCGGCCTCCTCGGCGCGGGTCGCGATCTGGTGCGCGTGAAGATAGCGCAGCCCGAGCTGATCGATCAGCGTCTTCTCGACCTCTTCGTGCAGGATTAGAAAGCGATCGGTTTCGACGCTGCGACCGCGAAGCTTGAACGCGCGCGGCATGTGGCGATCAATATAGATCGTCTTGCCATCGAGGCTGTAGCCGGCGAGATAAGGCACGTCATGGGCACGGTCGAGTTTTTTGACCCGTCGTACCACGGCGTCGAGCGCGCGATCCATCATCAGGCCGGAGAGATACCATTCGGGCAATCTAAGCCTTTTATGCGGCGCCGTCGGATGGCAGAAATTGAGCGGCATCGGAGCAAACCCCAGTCATATCAAACCCGATCGTGTCAGACCCACGGGCTGGTCAGTATCTGGACAATATAGATGAGCCACATGATCGCGAGAGCGACGGCCGAGACGGCGAAGAATGCACCGCGCAGTCTGATCTGATTATTCGTCACGTGCACATAGGCCTGGAGATAGCGAAAGATCACAAATATCCAGGCCAGCACCACAAACAGGATACCGGCGTGACGCGTGAAATAAGCAAGAATGGTGAGGACGTAAAACAGCACCGGCAGTTCGAATTGATTGCTGTAGGAATAGCTGACCTGCAAACTGCGCTGCGACCAGTTCGGCTCGCGCAGGGCGACGTCCTCCGGCCGCGTCGCTCCGGAACTGAAATCGCGCCCGCGCAACGGCGCGAGCCAGAACAACAACGCAAAAGTAAGGATGACTTCCAGAAAAAGCGGTAGCAATACTTCCTGAATGGTCATCGCTTCATCCCCCAGCTCATGTCATTCTCCGATCGGCACGCCGACCAACTCATGAAACCCGCTATAATTTGACGCTGATCGCGGTCTCACCCTTCTCATCAACCAACGCGCTGCGCCACGATTTTCCCTCGAACAGGGCCTTGCGCACGGCATCGGCTGTTCCCCCATGGCTGAGATTTGCGGTGATCAGCGTACCGCCAGTGCGCAGTAACCCGCGCAACGCTTTATGCAAGCCGGGCGCCGGCGTGCCGCCATCAAAAAAAGCCACGTCATAGCCGGGATCGAGCGTTGGCAGCACGCTGGCAAATTCGCCCTCGTGCACGATGATCCGGTGATCCAAGCTCGCCGCGGCAATATTCTCGCGCGCAAGCTGCACGTGCTCCGGGTCACGTTCGACCGTGTCGACCGTTGCGCCCGGCGCGCCGGACGCGAAGGATAAGGCGGTGTAGCCGAGCGCCGTTCCGAGCTCCAGAATCCGGCGCGCATTGGCCGCTCCGGCCAAAGCCGCCAGCAGCGGTCCGTTGCTGTAGGGAAAAGCGCTGCAGTCGTGCTGCGCGCGATGGGCATTGGTGGCGTTGCGAATCTTAGCGAACGGATCGGGCGCCGCGGCTGACATCGCAACTAGCCCCGGCTCGGGTAATTTGGGCTCTCGCGGGTGATCGTGACGTCGTGAACATGGCTCTCCCGAAGCCCGGCGCTGGAAATCCGCACGAACTCGGCCTTCTGGTGGAATTCCGCGAGGTCCTTGGCGCCGACATAGCCCATCGCGGCGCGTAATCCGCCGACGAGCTGATGCACCACATTGGCGACCGGGCCTTTATACGGCACCTGGCCCTCGATGCCTTCGGGGACAAGCTTGAGCGTGTCTTTGATCTCTTGCTGGAAATAGCGGTCGGCGGAGCCACGCGCCATGGCGCTGACCGAACCCATGCCGCGATAGGTCTTGTACGAGCGGCCTTGGTAGAGAAATACTTCGCCGGGCGTCTCATCGGTGCCGGCAAGCAATGAGCCAACCATGGCGCAGTCGGCGCCGGCGGCGAGAGCTTTCGCCAGATCTCCAGAATATTTTATTCCGCCGTCGGCGATCACCGGCGTGTTGCTCTTTAGCGCTACCTCGACGGCGTCCATGATCGCGGTGAGTTGCGGCACGCCAACGCCAGCGACCACGCGCGTGGTGCAGATCGAGCCCGGGCCGATCCCCACCTTGACGGAATCGGCGCCGGCATCGATCAAGGCTTTTGCGCCCTCTGCGGTCGCGATATTGCCGGCAACGACTTGCACCGCGTTCGACATGCGCTTGATGCGGGTTACCGTGTCGAGCACGCGCCGGGAATGACCGTGTGCAGTGTCCACCACCACCAGGTCGACGCCGGCATCGATCAGGCGTTCGCTGCGCGCGTAACCGGCTTCGCCCACCGAAGTCGCAGCGGCAACGCGCAACCGCCCTTGCTCGTCTTTGCAGGCAGTCGGATACGCCACCGCCTTTTCGATATCTTTGACCGTGATAAGGCCGACGCAGCGATAGCCGCTGTCGACTACCAGCAGCTTCTCGATACGATGTTGATGCAAAAGCCGCTTGGCTTCGTCCTGCTTGACGCCCTCGCGGACCGTGACGAGATCCTCCTTGGTCATCAGCTCCGCGACTTTTTGACGTTTATCGGTGGCAAAACGCACATCGCGGTTGGTGACAATGCCAACCAGCTTTCCGGCGCACCCGTTGCCGCCGCCTTCAACGACCGGAATGCCGGAAATGTGATGCTCTTGCATCAATGTGAGCGCGTCGGCGAGCGTCGCTTCGGGATGGATCGTAACCGGGTTCACGACCATGCCGGATTCGTATTTCTTCACCTGCCGCACCTGGGCGGCTTGTGCTTCGGGGTCGAGATTGCGGTGGAGAACGCCAATGCCGCCGGATTGCGCCATGGCGATCGCCATATGCGCTTCGGTCACCGTATCCATCGCCGAGGCGATGATCGGAATATTGAGCCGAATGTTAGGAGTAACGCGGGAGCGGACATCCACCTCCGACGGCATCACGTCGGAAAGGCCCGGCTTCAATAGCACGTCGTCGAAGGTGTATGCTTCGGGCGGTAAGTCTCTTGAAGTCGCTGCCATTGCCAACTCCGCATGGCCCGAAATGGCGGGCGCCGCGCGGGCGAGTAGATGTCCCTCGTCCGAGTCGATGGCCCGCTTCTCGGCCCGCTTTTGGATTGGCGGCGGTCGATAGCACGCTTCGGCTGCAATTGATAGGCCTTGCGACCAGCCTTGTGACGGGTCTTGTGACGAGCGTTGAGGTCGAAATACCGGAGGAATCGCGATGAAATCGGCTATCGATCGTCGTCAATTCGGCATTGGCGGGCTTGCCGCCGGCGCCGCCATTGCCGCTGGCGCGCATCTCGCCGGCGGCGGCGCCCTCGCCCAAACCGCGCCATTGAAGATTCGCGTCGGTTGGGTGGTCGTGCCGGCTTCGACCGCGCCCTTGGCGCTAGAGAAAAAGGAACTGCTGAAGCATTTCGGCAAGTCCTATGTCGCGGAGGCGACGCGCTTTGAAGGCACCCCGCCGGTAATCACCGCGCTTGCCGCGGGCGAACTCGATATTGGACCGCTTGCCTTTTCGTCTTTCGGTCTCGCCATTCAGAATGCGCGTCTGGATGACCTGCGCGTGATCTGCGATGAAATCCAGGACGGCGTGCCGGGCCACGGCTCCAACGAGTTCATGGTCCGCAATGACGGCCAGATCAAAACCGTCGCGGATCTCAAGGGCAAAGTACTCGCCACCAACGCCATGGGCAGCGCTGTCGACATTGCTATGCGCGCGATGCTGCGGCGGAGCGGGCTCGAAGCCAACAGGGATTACACCGTGGTCGAGGCGCCCTTCCCCGCCATGCGCGCGATGCTGGCAGAAAAGAAAGCCGATCTGATCAGCGCGGTACCGCCGTTCTCGCTCGACCCCGATCTGCGTGCCATCGCCCATACGTTGTTCACGCAGCACGACGCCTTCGGCGTCACCCAGCTCACGATGTGGACAGCCCGAGAAAACTTCATCCAAAAGAACCGTGCGACGCTGGTGGATTTTCTCGAAGACACCGTGCGCGCCGTTCGCTGGTACGTCGATCCGAAAAATCACGATGAAGCAGTCGCCATCGTGGCGCGCCTGAACAAAGCGCCGCCGGCGCGGATGGATTGGGCCTTCACCAGCCGCGACCAATACCGCGATCCAAACGGCACGCCGAACCTGAGTGCGTTGCAGAACAATCTCAAGCAGCAGAAAGAAGTCGGATTCCTTAAAGACGATCTCGACGTGCAAAAATATTCCGACCTCAGCATGGTCGGCGAAGCGGCGAAGCGGCTCGGCTGATGCTCCCGTGCGCGCTGCGGACCGGCTGCGTCATCAAGCGATAGCCGGCAAGAATGGAATCGCCTCCCTCCGATCGCATCGTACCGCTGATCGTGGCGACCGCGCTGTTCATGGAAAACATGGACTCCACGGTTATCTCGACGTCGCTGCCTGCGATCGCGCAGGCGCTCGATACCAATCCGCTGGCGTTAAAGCTCGCCGTCACTTCATATCTGCTGTCGCTCGCGATCGGCATCCCGGCGAGCGGCTGGACCGCCGACCGGTTCGGCACGCGCAATGTGTTCCGCGCCGCGATCGGCGTGTTCGTGCTTGGCTCAATCGGCTGCGCCGCCTCGCACTCGCTCCAAGAATTCGTGTTCGCCCGGATCGTGCAGGGCATGGGCGGAGCGATGATGACGCCAGTCGGGCGGCTCATTATGGTGCGCAGCATCGATAAGCAGCGACTGGTCCATGCCATGTCGCTTGTCACCATGCCGGCGCTGATCGGACCGATCTGCGGTCCGCCGCTCGGCGGCTTCATCACCACTTATGCATCTTGGCATTGGATTTTTTTGATTAACGTGCCGATTGGCCTTATCGGCATCGCCTTGGCATCGCGTTTCATCGGTAATATCCGCGTCGAACGGCCGGACCCGTTTGACTTTATCGGCTTTCTGCTTTCCGGCTGTGCTGTTGCCGGATTGGCGTTCGGCCTCTCGGCGATGGGGCTGGACTTCCTGCCCACCAGTGTTGTGGCATCGCTCTTGTGCGGTGGCGCAATTGCCGCGGCAGCCTATGTGATCCATGCCAGACATGCACCGGCGCCGATCCTCGACCTCAATCTTTTACGCTTGCCGACGTTTCGGGCCAGCATCTTTGGCGGCTTCTTGTTTCGGCTCGGTATCGGGGCGCTGCCATTTTTGCTGCCGCTGTTATTGCAAGTCGGCTTTAATCTGACGCCATTTCAATCCGGCCTTATCACTTTCACTGCCGCGCTCGGCGCGATGTTCATGAAAGCCGCCGTCGCCAGCGTGCTGCGCCGTTTCGGCTATCGCAATGTGTTGCTCTATAACGCGCTGATCAGCAGCGCCTTTTTGGCCGCCTGCGCGAGTTTCGTGCAGGGAATGCCGTTCGGCGCGATGGTTGCCATCCTGCTGTCGGGCGGCTTTTTTCGCTCGCTGCAATTTACCAGTATCAACACGATCGCTTATGCCGAGATCGAGCCGGCCAAAATGAGCCGCGCCACCGCGATGGTTTCGGCCGCGCAACAGCTCGCATTGTCGACCGGCGTTGCGGTCGGCGCCTTGGTCGTCGAACTCATGTTACGGCTGAAGCATTCGCCGACCATCAGCATTAACGATTTTCCGCCGGCCTTCTTGTTCGTTGGACTGCTGTCGGCGAGCGCGGCTTTTATTTTCATGCGGCTGCCGGCCGATGCCGGCGCGGAGCTTTCGGGAAGGAAGCTGTCGGGAAGGAAGACAGAGTCTTAAGGTGAAGGGTTGCGAACAGCGCCGGATCAGGCGCGAAAGCCCTTGGCCAACAGATAAAGCTCAGCCGAATCGGTTCGGCTCGCCGGCGGCTTGACGTGCTTGACGCTGGCGAACTCGCGCTTGAGCTCGGCAAGGAGTTTAGCCTCGGTGCCGCCTTGCAGCACTTTGCAAAGAAACACCCCGCCGGGCGCGAGTACTTCGCGGGCGAAGTCGACGGCCGCTTCGGCGAGCGCCATGATGCGCAGATGATCGGTCTGGCGATGGCCGGTCGCATTCGCCGCCATGTCCGATAGCACAACGTCGGTCTTTCCAGCCGCGCCGTTGCCGAGCATCGCCTTGAGACGCTCCGGCGCGGATGGATCGAGAAAATCGAGCTGCAAAAATTCGACGCCGGGGATCGGCTTTAAGTCGAGTATATCGAGCGCGATCACGCGGCCTTTAGCGCCGACGCGGTGGACCGCGATCTCGCTCCAGCCGCCGGGCGCCGCACCGAGATCGACGACACGGGCGCCGCTTTGAAGAACTTTGTGCCGCTCGTCGATTTCGGCGAGCTTGTAAGCCGCCCGCGAGCGCAAACCTTCGCGTTTGGCGCGAGTCACATAGGGATCGCTGATCTGGCGCGTGAGCCAAGCGCGCGATGACGCCGTGCGGGGTTTTTGGTCCTTAAGCCGCGCCATTGTTAGCTACACAGAATCGATCAAGTTTGCGCCCAGGTTTCCGCTCAGGCTTGTACTCAGGCGTGTACTCAGGCTTGTACTCAAGCTTGGCCCCAGACGCCGTCCTCACGCATCATCTCGACGAGCATGCCTTCGCGCAGCCCGCGATCGGCAACGCGCAGCCGCCGGCAGGGGAACTTGCCGCGAATGGCATCGAGGATGGCGCAGCCGGCAAGCACAAGATCGGCGCGCTCAGCGCCGATGCAGGGATTGGCCGCGCGCTGTTCGAAACTCATCGCCATGAGTTCAGCGACCACGCGCGAAATCTCGTCGTCGGTCAGCCAGCAGCCGTCAACACGCCGCCGGTCGTAACGCGGCAGCCGTAAATAAACACCGGCGATCGTCGTAACCGTGCCCGAAGTTCCGAGCATATGGAAACTCTCAAGATCGCCGCAATGATCGACCGCAAACCGATCGACGAATGTAGCGACCTCTTCCACCATGGCGTCATAGATTTCGCGCGACACCGTCTTGCCGCCGTAGCGCTCCGCCAGCGTCACGACACCAACCGGCAGCGAAGCCCAACCGACGATTTCCGGGGTCGGCGGGCCGCTTCGGCCTGGACGCGAGCGATTAAGCCGCACCAATTCCGATGATCCGCCACCGATATCGAACAGAATGATGCCATTCGCGCCGGGATCGAACAGTTCGGTGCAGCCCGTTGCCGCGAGTCTCGCCTCAGTGGCCGAATCGATGATTTCCAGTTCGAGCCCGGCTTCTTTGGCGACACGCGAGCGAAACTCCTCGCCGTTTTCCGCCGCGCGACAGGCCGCCGTGGCAATCAGTCTGGCCCGCGCGACACCGCGCGCGCGCATTTTCTCGCGGCAAACTAGGAGCGCATCGACGGCGCGCATGATCGCCGCCTCGCTGATCCGCCCGGAACCGGCCACGCCTTCGCCGAGCCGGATAATGCGCGAGAACGCGTCAACGACACGAAAGCCGTCGGGAGTTGGCCGCGCGACCAATAGCCGGCAATTGTTGGTGCCGAGATCGAGCGCCGCATAGGTCGCCCCGGAGTGCTGCGGCGCCGGCGCGCCGCGCGTGTCGCGCCGAATCCCGTACGGTGTTCGTCGACCCCAACGAGGCCGGCGCTTGGCCCCATTGGCGTCGAGGCCGCCTCGCGGCGGGACCCCGTCGTTCATCCAATGCCTTCCTGGCCGCGCCGGAACCGTAACGAATGGGCTCGACCGCGCGGTCTATTGTTTCAAAGCCTAAATCGGCGGAAATGTAACAGGAGCGCAGTAGCGGGCCAATACCGTGCTTGGCGCGCCTACGAGCTATGTTTCCCGGCCGGTTGCCGGGCTTGCCTAAGTTCTTTATCTCAAACCCAGTTTGGCCTTGCGGGATCGAATAGCGATGAATGTGCTTGATGTTGCCAATCGCGCCGACGGCGCGGCGGACGATCGTTTAGCGATCGAGAAATTTGCCGTCGGACAATCGGCGCCGCGCCGCGAGGATTCCATGCTGCTGCGCGGCTTGGGACGCTATACCGACGACGTCAGCCTCCCCGGTCAGGCCTATGCCGTGATGGTTCGCAGCCGCAATGCGCATGGCATCATTCGCGGCATCGATTGCAAAGCCGCATTGCAGATGCCGGGCGTGCTCGCGGTCTATACCGGCGCCGATCTGAGAGATTATGGTCCGCTCAAATGCATCGTCGCGCTCAACAACCGTGACGGTTCGCCGCTGAAAAAACCGCGCCGCGACGCGCTGGCGATCGACCGCGTGCGTTACGTCGGCGACCCGGTCGCCTGCGTGATTGCCGAGACGCTGGCGCAAGCGAAAGACGCAGCAGAAGCCGTCACGGTCGACATCGAACCGCTGCCTGCTGTTGTCTCCGCCGAGCAAGCCGCGCGCGCGGGTGCGCCGCTGCTCTATGACGACGTGCCCGGCAACGTCGCTCTTGATTATCAGTATGGCGATCCGGAAGCCGTGAAAGCCGCGTTTGCGCGAGCTGCGCATGTGACGCGGCTTAATCTTTTGAACAGCCGCATGGTGGTCAACTGCATCGAACCGCGCGCCGGGCTGGCTTCACACGATGGCGGCCGCTTTACACTTTACGTTCCGTCGCAAGGCGTCTTCGGGATGCGCGCCCATCTCGCCGAGGCGCTTGGCGTCGAGGTCGAGAACGTCCACGTCTTGACCGGCCAGGTTGGTGGCTCGTTCGGCATGAAGGCAGCGGTGTTTCCGGAATACATTTGCCTCCTTCATGCTGCCCGCTCGCTCGGTCGGCCGGTGAAGTGGACCGACGAGCGCTCCAACAGTTTCGTCTCGGACGGTCATGGCCGGGCCAATGAGGTGGTCGGGGAACTGGCGCTCGACGCCGAGGGAAATTTCCTCGCGGTGCGGCTGACGAACTTCGCCAATATGGGCGCCTATCTCACTCCGTTCGGGCCTTTGTTCGGCACGCTCAATTGCGTCAAGAACATGCAAGGCATGTATCGAACGCCGCTGATGGAAGTCTCAACCAAATGTGTGCTCACCAACACGACGCAGGTCACGGCCTATCGCGGCGCCGGACGGCCCGAGGGCAATTATTATATGGAGCGCCTGGTCGATGCCGCGGCCGCCGAAATGGGTATCGATCGTGTCGCGTTGCGGCGGCGTAACCAAATCCGTCCGCAGGAATTGCCGCTGCAGACAGCCTCCTCCTCCAATTACGACAGCGGCGATTTCATCGTGCTGACTAAACGCGCGCTCGAACTCGCCGACAGCAAAGGTTTTGCGCGGCGAAAGCGCGAAAGCCGCAAGCGCGGCAAGCTGCGCGGCTTGGGTGTGACGAATTATCTGGAAGTGACCGCGGGGCCGGTGAAGGAGCTGGCGGGAATCACTTTCAATGCCGACGGCACCGTCACGCTTGCCACCGGCACGCTCGATTTCGGCATGGGCCACGCCACGCCATTCGCCCAGGTTTTGAGCGAACGGCTGGGCGTGCCGTTCGAAAAAATAGATATGATTCAAGGGGATAGCGACAGGATTAATCCGGTTGGCGGCGGCTCCGGCGGTTCGAAGTCGCTGATGCACAGCGGCACCGCGATTGTCGAAGGCGCGGCCAAGGTCGTCGAAAACGGCAAGCAGCTTGCGGCTTACGTTCTCGAAGCGGCGCCTGCGGATATCACGTTCGAGCACGGGCGCTTCGTTATCGTCGGAACGGATCGCGCGATCTCGATCATGGAGCTGGCGCAGAAACTTCACGCTGGCCTCAAGCCGCCGGCCGACGTGCCGCAATCGCTTGACATGACCCACGTCAGCGATGGGCCCGGCGCTTCGACCTATCCGAACGGTTGCCACGTCGCCGAAGTCGAGGTCGATCCGCAGACCGGCTTTGTCGAGATCGTGAAATATTCCTGCGTCAACGATTTCGGCACCTTGGTCAATCCGATGATCGTCGAAGGCCAAATGCACGGCGGTGTGGTGCAAGGCATCGGCCAAGCTTTGATGGAGCAAGCGGTGTACGACGAGGAAGGTCAGTTATTGACCGGCTCGTTCATGGATTACGCCATGCCGCGCGCCGCGGACGTGCCGTCGTTCGCGCTAGCCGATCACGGCGTGCCGACCAAGACCAATCCGCTCGGTGTCAAAGGCTGCGGCGAAGCGGGCTGCGCCGGCGGTCTGCCGTGTGCGATGAATGCGGTGCTCGACGCGCTGGCCGATCACGGCGTAGGGCATGTCGACATGCCGTTGACGCCGTTCCGGATCTGGCAGGCGCTGCAGACGGCACGCGCATGATCCCGAAAAGTGGAAACCGGTTTCCCGCCTGCGCGAAGCCCAGGCACCGGCTTGTCGCTTCGTTCGATGCTTCGGCGGGCGAAGGCAGGTCGGGAAAGATCGTGCGCCAACAAAATAAATCGTCCCATCCGCAATGACGCAACTCACGTCGGTTCGCACGATATCGTCGGCCGAATCGCGGCTGATTACCGGCGTCTGCGCCGCGCACATGATGAGCCATTACTACATGCTGGTATTGGCGCCACTATTGGCTTTCGTGCGCGCCGATTTCAACGTGAGCTACACCGAACTGGCGCTGGCGCTCACGGTCTTCAATGTCGTGTCCGGCGTGCTGCAGACGCCGGTTGGATTTTTGGTCGACCGGATCGGCGCCCGCGTTGTCTTGATCGCCGGGCTGGCGCTGAGCAGCGCCGCTTTTGCAATTGCCGGCCTGTTCGATTCGTATTGGGTCTTCATTGCCATGTATAGCGTCGCCGGGCTCGGCAATACCGCCTATCACCCGGCGGACTACTCGCTCCTTTCGCATCATTCCCCGCCTGAACGGTTGAGCCAGGTTTTTTCCTTCCACACCTTTGCCGGAATGCTCGGCTCGGCCATTGCGCCGGTCACGCTGCTCACGATGCAGACTTACTTCGGCTGGCGCGGCGCCTATCTCGGCGCTGCGCTGCTTGGCTTTGTCGTTCTCGCCGCGCTAATCGCGCAGCCGGAGCCGATCGCCGCGCTGCGGCCCGCGGGCAAAAGCAGCAAGGGCGCTTCGCAGGCCGGCGGGACCGGCTGGCGGCTTCTGCTCTCGCCCGCGATATTGCTCAATCTCGCATTTTTCACCTTGACCGCGATCATGGGCAACGGGCTCAACACTTATCTCGTGGTCGCGCTCGGCGCGCTGCACGCGACGCCACCCGCGATTGCCAATATCGCACTCACAAGCCTCTTAACGATGAATGCTATCGGCGTGCTGGCCGGCGGCGTACTGGCCAGCCACATGCGTCAGCATGTGCTGATTGCCGCCTCCGGCCTGACAATCGGCGGATGCATGACGGCGCTAATCGGCCTGGTCGCGCTTCCTTCCGCCCTGCTGATCGTTTTGACGGGCGTGAGCGGGTTCGCCGTCGGCGCGACCTATCCGTCGCGCGACATGCTGGTGCGTGCGGTCACCCCGCCCGGCGCCTACGGCAGAGTGTTTGGCTTCGTCTCTACCGGTTTCAATATCGGCGCCAGCATCGCGCCGATCGTTTACGGCATGCTGATGGATCACGGCCAGCCGCGCGGAATTTTCCTGCTCTCGGCCGTGGTCAGCCTGATTTGCGTTTCCACCGTGATGTTCGGATTTTCAGGGCGCGAGAAAGAGTAAACGATCGTTGCAGCGTCCGACGCGCCAACTCCGCTTGCCAGCTTATTGGCGGCGGAGGACAATGCCGCGCAGACAATGCCACAACGGCGGCGCGTGTTTTTAGGATGTCACCATGAAGCTTTGCCGTTATGACGATGACAGGCTCGGCGTCGTGTGCGGCGACCTCGTGCACGATGTAACGCCGGCGCAAACCGAAATCCGCAACGCCGCGCCCTATGCGATGGCCGGCGATGCCGTGATCGCCGCTCTGCCGCAATGGCGCGAGTGGATCGAGCGGCTCGCCGACAAGGCGCCGGGCAAACCGGTGAGCCAGGTGAAGCTTCTGCCGCCGGTTGCGCGGCCGACGAAACTGTCCTGCGCGCCGACCAACTATCAGGCCCATATCAGCGAAATGACGGCGGCGGCGGCGCAACCCGGCTCGCAAGTGGTGACGACACAGTCGGTCAAGATCGGCGAAGCCGGCATGTTTCTCAAAGCCAATTCCTCGCTGGTCGGTCCGGCCGCAGGCATTGCCGTCCGCTTCCCCGACCGCCGCAACGATCACGAAGCCGAGATTGTGATGGTGATCGGCAAGACCGGCAGCGACATTCCGCGCTCGCGTGCGCTCGACTACGTCGCCGGTTACTGCCTCGGCCTCGACATGACGGTGCGCGGGCGCGAAGACCGCAGCTTCCGCAAATCGGTCGATAGCTATGCTGTCGCCGGTCCGTGGCTGGTCACCGTCGACGAGATTGCCGATCCCGACGCGCTGCCGCTGTCGCTCGATGTCAATGGCGAAACGCGGCAGAACAGCAACACGAATATGCTGATCTACGATTGCCGCCGGCTGATCGAATTCGCGTCGGCATTCTATACGCTCTATCCGGGCGATCTGATTTACACCGGAACGCCGGAAGGCGTCGGCCCGGTCAAACCCGGCGACACCATCGTCTGCCGCTCGAGCCTTGCATTCGGCGAGCTTAAAGTCGTCGTGCGTGCGCATGACGCAGCTGGCACGCATAATAGTGTTCACGCTCGCGCCGAAGCGTAGATATTCGCAATGCTGCACGTCAAACGCGCCGGCCATTCGACCCTCACCACGCCCGATATCGGGCGCATGATCGATTATTTCACTCGTATCGTCGGACTTAATCTCGTCGCGCGCGAAAAAGACCACGCCATCCTCGCCACCAAATCCGGCCTGGAAGCGATTGCGCTCGAACGCGGCGACGCTGCCGACGCCCCTCGCCTCTCGTTTCAGATTGCGCCCGGCAGCGATCTTGCCGACGTCGCCGCGCGCTTGAACAAAGCCGGCACCAAGAGCGAGCGGCGTCACGACATCACGCCTGGCATTCGCGAAGCGCTGGCGTTCAAGGATCCCAAAGGCACAACGCTGGAAATCTTCGCCGACTGCGCCTTCGCGCCCGACGACGACAGCTTTACCGGCGTCATGCCGCTTAAGCTCGGCCACATCGCCTATCAATGTCCGGACGTTGCCGGCATCGTGAAGTTCTATTGCGATGTGCTGGGCTTTCGCGTTTCCGATTGGCGCAGCGATTTCTTCGCCTTCCTGCGCTGCAGCCGCGATCATCACACCGTGAATTTTTTGCGCGATGCCAAGGCCGCGATCCATCACATCGCGTTCGAAGTACGCGACTGGTCCGACATCAAGCGCGCCAGCGATCTGTTGGCGAAGAACAAGGTCAAGCTCACCTGGGGGCCGCTGCGTCACATCATCGGCCATAACATCGCGATCTATCACAAAAACCCCGACGGCGTGGTCATCGAATTTTTCTGCGAGATGGACCAGATGCACGACGAAGAGCTCGGCTTTTTCGAGCCGCGGCCGTGGCATCAGGACCGGCCGCAGCGGCCCAAAGTTTGGGGCGATGATACGCCAGCGAACTGGTGGGGGCCGATGTCGCACAGCCCGAACCGCAGCGAAGGCGCGGCGACCAAACCGGCCGGCGAGCGGGAACGATCGTAGGACATGCCCAGATGGGTGTGACACTCCATGAGCGAACAGCCTGATACGATC
>JBASAH010000013.1:0-8273 GCA_049650505.1 Xanthobacteraceae bacterium | reverse complement strand
TGCGCGGGCCGGAAGGCGTCTCGATTGAGCTTCTGGACCGCGACCCAAAATATTGAAAATCTATCTCGCTCTAAAGCATGATCCCGAAAAGTGGAAACCTCGGAAAAGATCATGCTCAAACAATAGGCTAAAGCGAAATGGCGATTCAACCTAAAGACATTTCGCTTTAGTCGACTGAATCCGCGACGGTGCGGGTGCCGCGGCGCAATAGGATCCGCTGATCAGGATGCTCCTTTTGCGCCGCGTGGAATATGGCGCGGGCGAGCTGCGGACTAAACGCGCGCGCCAGCACGCGTTCGAGCGCTCGTGCGTCCGGGTCCCACAGTTCGATGCTATAAGAAAGCTTCTCTGTTTGCGCTGCGAGGACGCTCACCCGCCCGTCCTTGGCTATTCGCTGATTCATCGCGGTTCTCTGCGGCGGTCGCGGCAGTGCAAATAATTAATGCTTCGGCCCGCTCCACCGAGCGACGACGCTGCTCTTGTGGCGCAATGTGATATGGTGATCCGGGAACTCGCGCGTGGCCGCATAATATGCGGCATAGCCGATGCTGGCATTGGCGGTGACCGCGACGATCTGCTCGACCGACGCGCCGGTGTCATTCCAAATTTCGACTTTGTAAGGCAGGTCGTCCCGTTCCGACGGCAGCGGCTGTGATGGGACATTTCTTGGCAGGCCGTCCTCGCGGTCGCTGGGGGGCCCCAGGTGCAAATGTCCGCCTGACCAGGGTATTGCCGAGCTAATCTTGTTTGCGCTTATTCGCATGTTAAACCGAAGGTGCAGGAACCGATTAAGGTTGGAAACATTGGGCTAAAAGCCCAACCAGTTCACAATAGCGACCGTTCCCCCTGACATAAAGAAGTCACTGAAGGCGTGTGGAGAAAATGGAACTCAAGTTTTCCGGTTCCATACAAGATTTGCCTGCCGCCGACCGGCTCATGCTGCTGGTTGATGCCGTCACCGATTACGCAGTCTATCTTCTCGATAACGAGGGCGTGATCCGGACCTGGAATTCCGGGGCCGAGAGGATCAAGGGCTACCGAGCGCGCGAAATTATCGGCCAGCATTTTTCGCTGTTCTTTACACCCGAAGACAGAGCAAACGACGTGCCGGGTCAAATTCTTGCCCGCGCCAGCCGCGCTGGGCGCGCCGAGCAGGAGGGCTGGCGCCTCCGCAAGGATGGCAGCCGGTTCTGGGCAGCCTCGATCATGCAGCCGGTCCGTGATGCGCGAGGTCGCGCTGTCGGCTTCGCCAAGATCACCCGCGACATTACCGAGCGACAACAGGCGCAACGTGCGCTCTACGAAAGCGAGCGCAGATTCCGCCTCCTGGTCGAAGCCGTGAAGGATTGCGCCATCTACATGCTCGATCCGAGCGGCATTATCGTGAACTGGAATTCTGGAGCGGAGCGGCTGAAGGGATATTCGGCGGCGGAAATCGTCGGCCAGCATGTTTCAAAATTCTATACGCGGGAAGACCGCATGGCGGGGTTGCCGGCGCGCGTCCTCGAAGCCGCGGCGCGCGATGGCCACTACGAGGCCGAAGGTTGGCGGCTGCGCAAGGATGGCGGTCGGTTCTGGGCCGCGGTGGAGGTCGACGCCATCCACGACGAAAATCAGCAATTGATCGGCTTCGCCAAAATCACCCGCGACATCACCGAGCGGCAAATCGCGCAGCAGACATTGCGCGAAACCGCGCGGCAGTTCCGCACGCTGATCGGGGGCCTCACCGATTATGCTCTTTTCATGCTCGACCCCAACGGTCTGGTCATTAATTGGAATACTGGCGCCGAACGGATCAAGGGATACGCGGCCGACGAAATCGTCGGACAGCACTTCTCGCGCTTTTACACCGATCGTGATCGCGCCGCAGGCTTACCGGCGCGCGCGCTGCAAACCGCGGCGCAGGACGGCCGGTTCGAGGCGGAGGGCTGGCGCGTGCGCAAGGACGGCAGTCTGTTCTGGGCCAATGCGGTGATCGACCGCATCACCGGCGAGGACGGCGCGGTGATCGGTTTTGCCAAGATCACGCGCGACATCACCGAAAGAAGAAATGCGCAATTGGCGCTGCAAGAAGCGCAAGCGCAGCGCGCTCAGGCGCAGAAGATGGAAGCGCTGGGCCAGCTCACCGGCGGTGTGGCGCACGATTTCAACAATCTTCTAATGATCGTCGGCGGTCATCTGCAATCGCTGAAGAAGCTGATTGCCGGCGATGAAAGCGGCCGCCGTGCCGTTGAGGCGATCGAACTCGCGGCTAAGCGCGGCGCGACGCTAACGCGGCAGCTGCTGACGTTTTCACGGCGACAGACGTTCCATCCGGCGGTCGCCAATCTTGGCGAAAGCATCGAGGCGTTTCGCAATATGCTGACAACGTCGCTCGGCGCGTTGGCGCGGCTGGTGACCGACATTCCTCCCGAAACTTGGCTGGTGCACATTGACGGCAGCGAATTCGAGCTGGCGCTGGTCAATTTGGCGCTCAATGCCCGCGATGCAATGCCGCAGGACGGCGGCGTCATCAGCATCTCCGCCGAGAACGTGCAATTAACGCCGGAACAGACACCCGTCGGGTTGCGAGGTGATTTCGTCGCGCTGAGCGTCACCGACAACGGCTGCGGCATTGCCCCCGACGTCCTGTCCTTGGTGTTCGATCCATTCTTCACCACCAAAGGTGCGAATAAAGGCAGCGGTCTTGGCTTGTCGCAGGTCCACGGTTTTGTCCATCAATCGGGGGGAACCGTGACGATCAGCAGCGAACTCGGACGCGGCACCTGCGTCACGCTTTATTTGCCGCGCGCCACCGGAGAGGCAAAGAAGGAGCGGGACGAACGCGATGGCGTTATTGATCATCGCGAAGGCGGGACTGTGCTCGTGGTGGAAGACAATCCGGAGGTCGCCAAAGTCACCGAGCAGATGGCGCGACAACTCGGTTATCGGGTCCAGCGGGCGGAAAGTGCGGCAACTGCGCTCGAGCTTGCCAGCCATGTGCGGTTCCAACTCGTCATCAGCGATATCGTCATGGCTGGATCAATGGACGGTGTCGGACTCGCGCGCGCACTCCGCCAGCAGCATCCAGATCTGCCAATCATACTGGTGACCGGCTACAGCAGCAGTGCGACGGCGGCGGAACTCGAATTCGCCGTGCTGCGCAAACCCTTCGAATTGTCGCACTTGAGCCGCGCAGTAGCGAAAGCGACGGCGGAAACAGCCGGAAGCGGCAGCGACAATGTGATCCGGTTGCGCCGCCGAACCATGGCGACGCCTGAACGGCAGAAGACGCCCGATGACGAAGCGCGCGAGCATCCAGGACACGACGATCAAGGCCCTGACGCCTCAGCTTGAGCGTTCGCACGCGCCGTAGGCTCATTTTGCCGCGCACCAAATCAGCGGCCTTGGCTGGTTACAAACTCATGGCGCGCAGAAATTCGAGCACGTGCGGATTCGTCGCGTCTTCGGTTTGCGCCTCGACCGCGACATCCCAATAGCGCGATTGCGGCAGGCATTCTTCGAGATAGCGCGCCGCCGAGGTCGCGTGCGCTGCATCGCGTCCCGGCACGATGAAGGCCGGAATGGCGACGCCCATCAGTTGCTTGGGCTCCGCGCCGGGCGCGGTGTCACGGTCGAACAAAGCACCGCGCATAGCCCCGCAAATTGCGACGTATCGTTGCAAATCTTGGCGCATATAAGCGGCGCCAAAAGCCGCGTCGTTTTTAATCACTGAAGCCCACGGGCCGCCGCGCGGATCCGCGCCGAATGGGTTGCCTTCCGTGCGCACGAGCGTGACCACGCGATCGAGCCCGTTCTCTTGCGCGAAAGCGATATGCTCGGCGAAGCGCTGATGGCTCGATATGCGGTATTTGGCGCCGCCGACGGGCCAGTACAGGATCATACTCGCCACCGTTTCGGGATGGGCGACCGCGAACGCAACAACCGGTGCGCAGCCCATGCAGCCGCCCATGAGATGCGCGCGCGCAATGTGCAAATGCTCGAGCAGTCCTTTGCCTTGCGCGACGTAATGCTCCCAGGTGATCGGCTCGACCCGCCCGCCCGATTGGCCGCATTCGCGCCGGTCGAACAGGATGCAGGTGAAATGCGCCGGCAGATGATCGAGCAGCTTTATTTTCTGGTAGATGCCGAGTGTCGACCAGGCCTCGGCCACCGCATTGAAGCCGCCCGGCGCGTACATCAGGAGCGGCGGACCCGACCCGATCACCTCGTAACGCGTCGCGATGCCGTCGATGACGACCGTCGGCATGATTATCCCTTGATCTGGCGGCCGGCGCGGGCGTCGGCAATCAAGGCCGTGAACGCAGTAAGCGCCGCTTTGGCGGTGTTGGCGTAGGTTTCCGTCGTTGCCTCGAGCCACTTGTCGCCATAGCCAATGGCGGTATTTACGAGCCGCACGCGGCCGTCCAGCCATGGTCCGCCGCCGAAGCCGCCGATCACCGGGATTTTCACTGCCGCAGCCACCGCGGCGCCGGCGATTGGACCGGAATTGGTGAAATCAAGGAGCGCGGCGCCCGCCGCCTCGAGTAATTTGGCCTCCGCGACTAGCTTGGCCGATGCCTCGGCGCTGGCTTGCGTCGCCGGCGAGTTCTGCGCGCTATATGGGATGCCGTATTTGCCCGCGGTCTGCGGCGTCAGTCCGAATTGCGCGAATACTGGAATGAGCATCAACGAGCGCGCGCACGACTTCGGGAAATTCCGTCGCGGCGTCGACTTTGATCATGTCGGCGCCGCCTTCGCCAATAAGGCGGCGCGCCGCGGCGAGCGCGGCGGCTTTGCCGTTTTGCACCGGCCCATAGGGCATGTCGCAGCTAACCAGCGCGCGTTCGGTGCCGCGCCGCACCGCCTTGCAGCAGATCAGAATCTCGTCGAGCGTGACGTCGAGCACGTCGGAGCGGCCCCACAGATTGACGCCGACCGAGTCGCCGACCGAGATGAAGTCAAATCCGGCGCGGTCGGCGATGCGCGCGATTTGATAATCCCAGGCGACGAGCCCGATGCTTTTCTTGCCTTCCCGCTTCATACGCTGGAGCTGGGAAATGGTGACTTTGCCGCCCATCGAGTCCTCGAGTGTGGTGGATTTGAAGTTCCTACGATTAAAGCGGCTGGCTCGGACAGGAACTTCAAATCCAAAAACCACACTAGAATCATAAATTTGCCAGTGTCCCTTTGATTCCGAGGTTCGCATCGCCGCAAACACTTGCAAACTTCGGAATCGGGACACTGGGAAGGTCCGGTTTTAGCACGCCGGCAAAGCTGGAATAGAGAATGCGATAGAGGATGGAGGCGGAGTCGTCGAGCGCCGGTTATCGCGCCGGTGGCGCGGCTGCAGCAGCCGCGTTTGGCTCGGTGAGGGCGGTGGTTTTGCCGGACGCAGGCTTACGCTGCGCCGGCTTGGTTGCGGCTTTATTGCCGGCTTTCTTGCCTTCCTTGTTACTCTCTTTCTTGCTCTCTTTATTGGCGTCTTGCTTGGCTTCCGCCGTTTTGCTGCCGGCAGCCTTATGATGTTTCCCCTTTTTCTGGGTGCCTTCATAGCCAGGCAGCGCGGCCAGCGCGGCAATCTGCTCGGCGCTGCGGGTTGGCCCGGTGTAGACGACGACGGGGGTGACCGGGCCCGGTTCGCTCAGCAGATTCTTCGGCGGGCCGCGCAGCGCGGACAACAGCCCGGAAGGCTGCGGATTTGTGTCCGCCGCCGCGTTGTCGCTGTTGTCGCCGGCATCGGGATCGGCGTCCTCCATGGCCTGCTCAAGAGCGCGGCGCTTGCGGTGCGGCCCGCACATGTCGTCCTTCAGGTCAGGCGGCGCGGCCTCGATCGGGACCAACGAATTGACATTGCCGAATGCCGGCAACAGCCAAGCCAGCGGACTTCGCGCGAAGCCGCTTTCCAGCAATTCCGCCGCCTTTTGCGCGCGAGCGGCCGATGTCGGCGCGCCGAGCACCACGGCGATCAGCTGCCGGTTGTTGCGCGAGGCGGTCGCCACAAGGTTGAAGCCCGATGAACAGATGAAGCCGGTCTTCATGCCATCGGCGCCGGCATAGCGCCCGAGGAGCGGATTGTAGTTCCGCACAATGCGCCGGCCGTACTTGATTGCCGGAATCTGCCAATAGGAACTGTATTGGGGAAATTCTTTAATGAGCGCGCGGGCGAGAATAGCGAGGTCGCGGGCAGAGACGATCTGCGCGTCATCAGGCAGGCCGTTCGGGTTGACGAAGTTTGATTCCGTCATGCCGAGACGGTGCGCGGTTTCGGTCGTCTGTTGACCGAAAGCCTCGACCGAGCCGCCAATGCCTTCGGCGAGCACCACGGCCATGTCGTTCGCGGACTTTACCATCATCGTCTTGATGGCATTGTCGACGGTCACCTGTGTGCCGACCGGATAGCCCATCTTGGTCGGCCCCTGCGAATTCGCGTTCGGTGAAACAGTGAACAACGTATCCGGCGTGATGCGCTGATCGCGCATCGCACTTAAAGTCATATAGAGCGTCATCAGCTTGGTCGTGGAAGCGGGATACCACGGGTAGGTCGCGTTCTCGGACCGCAACACTTTCCCACTATCGGCGTCGACCAGAATGAGCGCCATCGCCCGCGCCGGCGCGGTGGCAAGCGCAACGGCGATTGCAGCCGTGCCTAACGCCAGGCCGCCTAACAAAAAGCCGCGCAGCCAGCCTCGAAAAAACTTCGTATATTGCACGCGCTGCGGTCCATTCGCTTGATCGGGCCGGGTGGCCGTGATCGGTTCACATCAGCTTCACGAAGCGTGGATGGATCATTATGTAACCCAAGCCGCCTCCAAGGCAAAGCCGAATGGCGGCATTGTTAAGGCCGGTTCCGATTCTGGGTGCCGGACAGTGGCGATTCTAAGCCAAGGAAAAGAATCAGGGATAAAGAGCCTAGGAAAAGCGACTAAAATTCGGCAGTGGAGAGAACATGACCGCCTGCATCGTGGGATGGGCGCATAGCCCGTTCGGCAAACTTAACGGCGAGACTGTCGAGAGCCTTATCGCGCGGGTCGCCGGCGATGCGCTCGCCGACGCCGCAATTTCCGCCAAGGACGTCGACGAGATCGTGCTCGGCCATTTCAACGCCGGCTTTTCCGCGCAGGACTTCACCGCTTCATTGGTGCTGCAGACTTCACCCGATTTGCGCTTCAAGCGCGCCACCCGCGTCGAGAATGCCTGCGCTACCGGCTCCGCGGCCGTGCATCAGGGGCTTAAAGCGATCGCCGCTGGCGCCGCCCGCATCGTGCTCGTGGTCGGCGTCGAGCAAATGACGACGACGCCGTCCGCGGAGATCGGACGCAATCTGCTCAAGGCATCCTATGTGCGGGAAGAAGCCGATATCGACGGCGGCTTCGCCGGCATCTTCGGCAAGATCGCCGCACTGTATTTCCAGCGCTGGGGCGATCAATCGGATGCGCTCGCCCGCATCGCCGCCAAGAACCACAAAAACGGCGTCGGCAATCCTTATGCGCAACTCCGCAAGGATCTCGGCTACGATTTCTGCCGCGCCGAGAGCGAGAAAAATCCGCTCGTTGCCGGACCGCTCAAGCGCACCGATTGCTCGCTCGTTTCTGACGGCGCCGCCGCGCTTGTGCTCGCCGATGTCGAAACCGCGCTGAAGCTCGACAAAGCCATTGTGTTCCGCGGCGCGCAGCACGTGCAGGATTTTCTGCCGATGTCGCGCCGCGATGTGCTGAAATTCGAAGGTTGCAGCGTGGCTTGGCAGCGCGCTTTGGCGGAGGCCGGCATCGCGCTGCAGGATCTGTCGTTCGCCGAGGTGCACGACTGCTTCACGATTGCCGAGCTGATCGAATACGAAGCCATGGGCCTGGCCAAGGAAGGGCAGGGGGCGCGCGTCATTGCCGAAGGCACGGTGAACAAAGACGGCGCGCTGCCGATCAATCCCTCCGGCGGGCTAAAAGCCAAGGGCCATCCGATCGGCGCCACCGGCGTGTCGATGCACGCGCTCGCCTCGATGCAGCTAAGCGGCACTGCGGGCGATATGCAGGTGAAAAACGCCAAGCTCGGTGGCATCTTCAACATGGGCGGCACCGCGGTCGCCAATTACGTGAGCATTCTCGAACGGCTGCGCTGATGCGATTTCGCACCGGCCTTAGTCTGTCCCGTATCTCTCATCTCGTCACCCGGTGGTCCATTCTGACACGCCGCATTCGGCGAGTTGTGCGGTCGAGTGAACGGATCCGCCACATGGATTGCCGGGTCAAGCCCGGCAATGACGAAATAGGAAACTGTCCAACGCTACTCAGCCGCCG
>JBASAH010000012.1:0-12306 GCA_049650505.1 Xanthobacteraceae bacterium | reverse complement strand
CGCTCGCTGGTCTGGGCCCTGCAGCACAGCCGCCTCGTGCTGCTCGTCTTCTTCGCGGCGATCGCGCTGAATGCTTTTCTTTTTTATGTGGTGCCGAAGGGCTTTTTCCCGCAGCAGGACACCGGACGGCTCATCGGCACGCTGCAAGCCGATCAGAGCGTGTCGTTTCAACTGATGACGCAGAAACTGCGCCAGATGATGGCCATCGTGCAACAGGATCCGGCCGTCGAGCACGTCGTCGGCTATACCGGCGTCGGCAGCGGCGGCGGTTTCGGCCAGATCAATACCGGATCGGTGTTCGTGTCGCTCAAACCGATTTCGCAGCGGCCGTCAATCGATCAAGTGATCGCGCGGCTGCGTCCGCAACTCGCCAAGGTGCCAGGCGGCCGGCTGTTTCTGGTCGGCGTACAGGACATCCGCGCCGGCGGGCGGCAAGCCAGCGCGCAATACCAGTACACGCTGCAATCCGACGATGCCGCGCAACTGGCGCAATGGACGCCGCTCCTGGTGCGCGAGCTCGAGCACAGTTCGATCCTGGCCGATGTCAGCTCGGATCAGCAGCAGCGCGGCCTGGAAGCTGATTTGGTCGTCGACCGCGCGACCGCCTCGCGGCTCGGCATCACCCCGGCGCAGATCGACAACACCCTCTACGATGCCTTCGGGCAGCGCCAAGTCTCGGTCATCTACAGCGCGATCAACCAATATCACGTCGTGATGGAAATCGATCCGCGCTACACGCAATATCCGGCGGCGCTTGCCGACATCTATGTGACCGGCTCGGGCGGCTCCGCCTCGGGAACGGCACTGTCGAATCTGCCGCTGGGCACCGTCACGGCGACAAATTCCGGAACGGTTAGTTCGCCCGCCACGGCGAGCGCGACCGCAGCGGAGGCCGCAAATAACAACGCGGCGCGCAATGCCGCAATCAATGCGCTGGCCAATCGAGGCCGCGGGGCCGCCTCTTCAGGCGCTGCGGTCTCGACCGCGGTGGAGAAAATGATCCCGCTCGCCGCGATTGCCCATTACAATTCCGGCAACGCGCCGCTGTCGGTCAGTCATCAGGGTTTGTTTGTCGCCGCGACCATTTCGTTTAATCTTTTGCCTGGAGCTTCGCTCGGCCAAGCGGCGGACGAGATCAACGACGCGATTAAGAAAATCCGCATGCCGGGTTCGATCCGCGGCAACCTCGCCGGCACGGCGCAGATCTTCCAGCAATCGCTCAACAACGAGCCGGTTCTGATCGTTGCCGCGATCGCCGCGGTCTACATTCTTCTCGGCGTGCTGTACGAGAGCTATATCCATCCGATCACGATACTCTCCACGCTGCCATCGGCCGGCGTCGGCGCGCTGCTGGCGCTGATGCTGTTTCATACCGAATTCGACATTATCGGCCTGATCGCGGTTATTTTGTTGATCGGCATCGTCAAAAAGAACGCGATCATGATGATCGATTTTGCCATCGAGGCGAAACGCGCCGAACATCTCAGTTCGTACGATGCGATCTACCAGGCTTGCCGCTTGCGCTTTCGCCCGATCATGATGACGACCAGCGCCGCCATACTTGGCGCGATGCCCTTGGCCTTGAGCTTCGGCAACGGCAGCGAGATTCGCCGGCCGCTCGGCATTGCGATTATGGGCGGGCTCGTGATCAGCCAGCTCCTGACCATTTATACGACGCCGGTCGTGTACCTTTATCTCGACCGGCTGGCGCAATGGACGCTGCGCGCGCGCGGACGCCTGCTACCGAGATTGTTTGGCGGCGCGTCACCGGCGGTTTGAGGCTGACGCGATATCGGCCGCGATTTGTTCACGATGAAATTTTATTTCCCGCCACTTGCGACGGGACTTACGGCGCTGAATTTTGCGTTGATGCAAAGCGCGACTGCAATTTTTCCTGAAAACGAAGCCAACACTTATTGAGGCGGGGCGAACTGTTGCGGGACCTCGAACGCCGGTGTGGGGTGTCCAAACTTAACTGCTTCCGCGAGGGGCATTGCGTTTGTCGCGCAACTTATTCTTCGCGCGTTCAACTTCACCGAGCTGAGTGTGATCGCTTTTGTTAACGCCTTCTTCGCTACCCGGCATACCCTCGTTGCTAGCCGTCAACATTTGACGCGCGTCTTGTTCCCAGACATCAAGAGCTTTCTTTTTCTCTTCGGGAGAAAGTTCTGTATCTTTAATCAGAGCGTCGGGAGTTTCATAGTAGTTCTGCGGATGTTTAATCTTTTCAATCTTTGATTTTGATGTCTCAACCATGTCCACCACCGTCATCGAGGTTCGGAGCATCTCGTCAACAGAGCATTGCGCTGTAGAGTTCCGTTTTGAAAACCCGGGGTGAAGACTCGCGGCAGTTGATGGGGCGGACGCGCACGCTTCGATCGGCTCAACGTGCATGCGACGTAATGCGCCGGCAACTCTCCTGACTGTAAGGCCGACTGGCTTGGTGATCTTGCGGCGGACTATTTACTACCAGCAACGCCGATAGCCGTGGCGCCACCAGCTCGGTGATACCAATGTCGGTGATAGTAATACCGATGGTGATAATACCGATGGTGATAATACCGATGGTGGTAATAGACCGGGGTAATGCCCGGAGTGCCGGCGACGACGCCTGTTGAAAGCGGCGCGATCGGCGCAGCTTGCGAAGTCCCAGAAACGCCGCGACAACCAGAGTTGCGACCGCCATCGCAAAAACGGTCCGTATTATTGTTGTTCTCCTCGGGGCGAACCCCGAGGATAAAACACTGCAAAAACGGTCGGAGTTCCGCGCTATTCCTTCTCACTTCAGGGATCGGCTATCAAAATTCAGCGATTTTAATTCGTTCTTGCTGCATACGCCGCTGCCCCGAGCGAGGTGATGGAACTTTTCACCACCGACTGTGGTCATCTATCGATGTTACGACTGCGGCACTTGGGCATGCGCTCCAGTAATTCGGCACAAGACGAAGTGTCGTCCGGCCCGACTGATCAATTGCCGTTCTACCGCGGCGGACCGCAGCGATTTGGCCGGATGGCGCTGGCCCTGGCGCTCGCTCTGCTTGCGACCTGGATGCTTTGGAGCTTCCTGCCGGCCATCGCGTGGGCCGGCGTCTTGGCGATCGCGACATGGCCGCTCTACAGCTTCGGCCAACGCCATTTCGGGCAGACTTGGACGGCAGCCGGACTGGTCACTGCGACAGCTTTGATCCTTTTTCTGCCGATGCTCATCATCGGCATGGAGGTGGCCCGCGAGGCCGGCGCTGTCATTCAATGGGCGCAAAACCTCGCGGGCAGTGGCGCCAGGCCACCAGCTTGGCTGTCGGACCTTCCCTTTATCGGCACACGGCTGTCCAGCTGGTGGCGAATCTATATGGCCGGTTCACCGAATACTGCTGACTTGTCTACGCGATTGGATATGACGGCGATTGTCGAATGGGCCCGCACGCTGGGAAGCGAGGTCGCCTGGCGGCTCACCACCTTAGCCCTCACACTCTTGATACTGTTTTTCATTTATCGCGACGGTGACAAATTCATCGAACAGGCCGTAACGATCAGCGACCGGCTGTTCGGACGCGCTGGCAGACGGCTGGGGGCAAGCATGGTCACCACGGTACGTGAGACTGTGAATGGTCAGTTGTTTGTCGCACTTGGCGAGGGCTTTGTTCTCGGAATTGCCTATGCCGTTTGCGGACTGCCGCATCCTCTGCTGCTTGGCGCTCTAACGGTAGTGCTTGCCATCATACCCTTCGGCGCTCCGGCTCTCGTTGCAACGGCCTCGCTCATCCTGCTGATCCAATCCAGCACGATACAAGCGTTCGGCTTGCTTATGTTCGGATCAATTGTATTTTTGGCAGAGTACTTCGTCCGTCCGCTTCTGATCGGAAGTTCCGCACGACTCTCATTCATCTCGGTTTTGCTGGGGATTTTCGGCGGAATCAGCGCCTTCGGGTTAATAGGCCTTTTCCTAGGTCCAGCGATTTTGGCGGCGCTGATTGCGTTATGGCGCGAGCTCGCCACGCCATCATCAATCTAACAGCCAGCATGCAGCATTTCCGCCTAGCTGCGCAGCGAACCTGTGGCCTCAAATTTACGTAGCAACTGAGCCTAAGTGGACATCAACAGCTGATCGGTAATAAGGAAATTATTCGCGGACAGTTCGTCCAAAGACTGGTTTTGACCTGAAGTTGACGTTAGCGCGGCTGTCTTTTCGTCACACGCTCGCACCAATATCGCCGTCATAGACCCGCCGCCGGTCAATCTCACGAAAAGAAATCAGACGACGCCTGCTTTCGTCCCAAAGCGCGAGCCGTACGCACTGGAAGCTCTGAAGCAGCGTAAGTCGGCTCACGCGACAAAGTTCGGGATGCTCGCGGAGCACCCGAGGCAGACGGTAACAGGGAATACGGCTGCACAGGTGATGGACATGGTGGACGCCGATGTTTGCCGTGAACCAGCGCAGGACTCCCGGAAGATCATAATGCGAACTGCCATGCAGAGCTGCTTCTTGAAAGCTCCACCTGTCCTCATGCGCCCAGAATGTCCTCTCGAATTGATGCTGCACGTAGAACAGCCATATTCCCACTGAACCCGCGAGCAAAATAATAGGTAGGTGCACAAGTAGGAAGGGCCAAACGCCTATAAACCAGATCAGCACGGCGACGATGGCAGCAATAGCAACATTGGTTGCCATCGTACTGAGCCAAGGCTGCCAGCCGCTGAAGAGCAGGCCGACCGGCAAGCGGTATTGCAGGATAAACAGATAGGCGGGACCGAGACCAAACATGACGAGTGGGTTCCGGTATACGCGATAGCAAAGGCGGCCCCAAAAGGAGCGCGACAGATATTCGCGCACGGTGAGCGTATCGACGTCGCCGATCCCGCGTCGTTCAAGGTGTCCAGAGGTGGCATGATGGATGGCGTGGGTTCGTCGCCAGAAGTCATAGGGCGTCAGCGTCAAGACGCCGATTACTCGACCTACCCAATCGTTTGCCATGCGATGACAAAAAAAGGAGCCATGGCCGCAATCATGCTGAATCATGAACAGTCGCACGAGAAAGCCCGCGGCCGGTATCGCGAGCAGCAGTGAGAGCCACCAGTAGCCGAAATGCAACGCTGCCCAGGCCAATGCCCACAGCGATGCAAGCGGTACAAATGTGATTGCTATCTCCACCGTACTGCGAAGGTCATTAGGTCCGCAGTAACGCGTGAGAATTTTTGTCCATCTTCGTGCATCCGGCACCAAGAAAGGATTAGCCACAGGTTGAATGTTCAATATTGCAACCCTTGTTAAAGGGTACGGAGCGAGATTTGCTCAGAGCGGGCAACAAGCACCGACGCGCGGGACCCGCGACTGACGTAAAATAGAAAAAAGCTCGCTTAGCACTCGGTTTCCTACGTCCGAAACCGTACAATTCTATGGCGGCCATAGACACCCGCTTCTCCCAGCACGTTCTGTAAGGTTTCCTTACAAGCTGACTCCCGAAGGTACTGTAGCGTGACCATCAAAAATCCGTCGCAGCGAGCTCGTAGGACCCTTTGCGCTCTCGGTTAAACCCCTTCGTAGCCGCTGTGTAGATCGCCGTCCGATTGTTGTCGAAAGCAAGAAGCAAGCCCGCCTCATCGCGCATCATGGCCGGTTGCAGCCGACTGAGCGCGTCTTCCGATACGAAGAACGACCATTCCATAGCGCTGTCATGTCCCCAGAACCGAACGGCACGTCGGGTCGGATCAAAAACTCGGCTTCGATTTGGAAAGTTGAGCATGATCCACGGTGCTTCGTCACTCGGTGGAAATCCAGCATTTGCGCAGGCCTTCGGCATCACGCGCCCACCAATAACTTCCTTCGCGATTGTGTCCGGATAATTTGAAAGTCTTCAGATACTTCTTGAGCTCAACCAGGGCCTCTTCGCGTGTGGGATATCTGCGACCCACCTCGGCCGCGGGCGAAACCGTACCCTTAAGTTCAAGAATCTTGAACATGGTCAGCTTCCTTCCCGCAGCATCAAGAAGCGGCTTTGGCCCTTTTTTTCAATCGAAAAAGCTGAAAGCCGGATTCGCTAATCGCTTTTTCGATCTCATCTCGCGCGATTTTGTACGGCAGGTCCTGATTTGGCGCAACGGAGCCCACTGCGCGCCACGGCTTGAACTGGCCCGGCAGCTTAATGCCGGCCAAATCGTCACCGAACGCGCGCAGGTTGGGATTCACTTCGGATTTGAAGATGAAAATCCGCATCGCGCCCCCACACTTGCGGGCGATGCTCCCATCGTTGTCAATGGTATCGTTTGACATTGGAAGTCACCGGCGCCGGAATTGGTTGCGTTGTGGGGGGCGGCTAACCGTTCCGGCTCGTTCATCCTTGTGACGGAATATCAATCGACCTTTTTCCAGATCGTATGGCGATACTTCGACCGTCACGCGATCGCCCGCGAGCGTCTTGATTCGATTCTTTTTCATTCTGCCAGCGGTGTAGGCAACGAGCCGATGCCCGTTGTCGAGTTCAATGCGGTATCGCGCGTCCGGCAATATCTCGGTGACGAGGCCCTCGAATTCCAAGAGTTCTTCTTTCGGCATGTTATGATCCTTTTGGATAACCGGTCCGACGCTGCGTGCTTCGAGCGCCGTCGCGCTGCGAGCTGCTGTTGCGATTCAGAAACGCGACTGTATCGATACCGCCCGAGGACGATCGGTTGGGTGGATGACGGCGATCTTGGTTGCGCGCCTGACCGTTGTGGCGCCAGTGCCGTTCGCCGGCTTTGACATTTGCTTGCGTCGAAAAGCGCCGAGCGGACCCGTGTTCGGCGGACCCACGTTCAGCAGACCCACGTTCGGCAGACCCACGTTCGGGCCGCCGTTGATCGGCTCGTCGATCACTCATCGGAATTGATGCTCGGATGAGCTTTTCGATGTCACGCAGGAATGCCATCTCTTCGCCGTCGCACAGCGAGATGGCGATACCTTCTGCGCCCGCACGTGCGGTGCGGCCGATGCGATGCACATAGGTTTCCGGGACATTGGGCACATCGTAATTCACGACATGACTGATGCCGTCGACATCGATGCCGCGCGCGGCGATATCGGTCGCGACAAGCGTCCTGACCTCGCCCTTGCGGAAGGCCGCCAACACGCGTTCGCGCTGACCTTGCGATTTGTTGCCATGGATGGCGTCGGCGGCGATGCCGGCATGGCGGAGATTGCGTGTAACCTTATCGGCGCCGTGCTTGGTTCGCGTGAAGATTAAGCACCGGTCGATCGTCTCACGCCGCAACACGTCGATGAGGATCGCCGGTTTCGCCGATCGATCGACGCGGATGATGCGTTGTGCGACGCGATCGGCCGTGGCGGCGACCGGCGCCACCGCAATCTTGATCGGATCACGCAACATTTGCGCGGCGAATTCCGCGATGGCACGCGGCATGGTGGCGGAAAACATCAAGGTCTGCCGTCGAATTGGGATTTGCGCAACGATCTTACGAATGTCGCGGATAAAACCCATGTCGAGCATGCGGTCGGCCTCGTCGAGCACCAGGCATTCGACGCCGCCGAGACGTACTGCATTGCTTTTGACGAGATCGAGCAGGCGGCCCGGCGTAGCGACAAGGACATCCACACCGCTGAGCAGTGAACGGACCTGGGCACCCATCGATACCCCGCCGATGGCCAGCGCAGTCCGCATGCGCAGATGCCGCCCATAGGTGCGGAAACTGTCGAGGATCTGACTGGAAAGCTCCCGCGTTGGGCTCAGCACGAGGATGCGGCAACCCTTGCGCGCCACCGGCCGCGGATCGGCGGCGAGATTGTGAAGTAGCGGCAGCGCGAAGGCAGCCGTCTTGCCGGTTCCGGTCTGAGCAATTCCAATCACGTCGCGGCGCGACAGCACGATGGGGATCGTTTGTTGTTGGATCGGTGTAGCGGTGGCGTAGTTTTCTTCTGCGATTGCACGCGTAATCGCTTCGTTAAGGCCGAAGCCATGAAAGGAGGACAATGAAAATAGCTTTCTGTTTGCGCGTCAGCGCGACCGCGCGACGCGCTGCGGCCGGCTTTTCAAGACACCTGCGCGATCTAGGTGCCGGCTTAAGGGGAAAAGGGCGAGCCAGAAACCGTTTGACGGGGATCCGTACACGCGGCTCGCAACGGCCGAATCGGCCAGCCCCTATATGGGACATGCATGTGTTCGTTTCAAGGCGCACATGACGTCTGCGCTTTAACAGGCATTCGAGCCATTCCAGAGGCCATTAGAAAGAAGTGTTCTTTAGGTTGACCTTTCCTCAAACGATCATCGCATGACAGAATCCCCTCATGACAAGGAAATCATGCGCGTTGCCGTCCTTCGCGGCCACGGCATCATAGGTTCTGCGCCTGAACCGGGATACGATGATGAAATAGCCGAACTGGCCGCCTAGGTTTGCGACTGTCTGGCGGCAGTCATTAATTTTGTTGACGATCGGCCTAACCGGCCAGCACAATTACAGCAGCATCACACCATCCAACATGGGAAGCGTTTCTGCCTTCGGAATTTGCCGTGTACTTTGCGGGCGCTTCTGTGAAGTCGCGCATGGCGGTCCACGATAGCAACAAATCCCCGTTCAAAAGCTATATTCTATTCAATGCGACAGGCAGGCAATTTCCGCTATGCATCCCGGGCCGGCCGCAAGTGTGAACCGGAAGTCGTGTAATTTGATGATCGCGGCGACCATACTCAAGCCGAGACCCAGGCCTTTGATGTTTCGACTTTTGTCTGAGCGATAGAAGCGCTGGGTCACCGCCTCTCTTTCGATCTCGGGGATGCCGGGGCCGGTATCACTCACACGGATGACGGTCTCGCCTTCCCGGTGAAGCAATGCGAGTTCCACGCGTCCGCCCCCGGGGGTGAATTTCACCGCGTTGTCGACCAAATTTGTAACGGCCTCGAAAAGAAGATCGCGGTCGCCGCGCACAGTTGCTTCATCGAATGCTTCGACCCGAAGAGTGACGCCCCTGTTCTCGGCGACCAGCTCGTAGAGATCGCCCACTTCGCGAATCAGAGGGGTGAGTAGGACCTCGCTGAACCCTTCGCGCCGGCGACTGTGCTCGATTTCCGTAATGCGCAACAGCGCCGTGATTGTGGTCAATGATTGGTCGAGACCAGCGATCGCCTGATCGGCAACTGCGCGTAATTCCTCCAGCGTTGAGGCGTGCTCGCGGCCGCGCTCGAGGCGTATCCGCACGCGGGTGAGCGGCGTGCGCAGGTCATGGGCGATGTTGTCGCCTACCACCTTCGCCTCCTGCAGGGCTTCCTCCAGCAGCGCCGCGCGCACCGCAGCAGTTATGTGCCTGCCTACCCCTCGGTAACCGAGGAAACGTCCTTCCGAATCAAATAGGGGTTTGCCGCTCGCGGCAATGTAGACTTCGGAACCGTCCCTGCTGGCGGCTTTGTACGTGAAGTCGCGAAATGGCTTGTGCGCATCGAGGTCCGCGATGTGTTGGCGCCACTTTTCCGGCTCCTCCTCGAGGTCGCGAGCGAAATCCCATCGCACCGTCCCTATCCGGCTGTCGGTCAATACGCCGATAGTTTTGAGTTGTTGATCGGACACAATGTGAGTGATGAAACGGTGGTCCGGGCCGGTCTCCCAGTACCAATCGGAAGCCGACTCGGTGAAATCGCGGAATCGCTGCTCGCTTTCCCGAAGCGCATCTTCGGCGCGCTTCTGGTCTTCGATGTCGCTATCGGCGCCGTACCACTTTAGAATTCTTCCGTGCTCGTCACGGAGCGGCTGGGCACGGCTCAGGAACCAGTGATATTCCCCGTCCGCCCTGCGGACGCGTTCTAAGTTCTCATACGAAGTTCCAGTCTCCACGGCGGTGCGCCACCTATCTGTCACTCCTGCGCGCTCGTCCGGATGAAGCACTTTGATCCATTCCGAGCCTCGGAGATCGTCCAAGGAGAGGCCGACTTCATCCCAACGCTGATTGATAAAATCCAGAGAGCCGTCAGGCAAAGCACTCCAGACCAGCGCAGGAATCGTATTGATCGCGAGCCGAAGCTCCCTTTCCGCCCGCTTGGCTACTGCTTCGGCGTGAAGCGACAGGATCAACAGGAAGATTCCGGAAACGCAGAACGCGACGATGGCGACAATGATGGCGAGCAGGCCGGTCGAGAGCGCCGGCGCGCCTGCGGCCGCTCCCGGGTACGGCAACAGCGTCAAGCCTGCCATGGCCGTGTAGTGCATTCCGGAAACCGCGACGCCGAGGGCAATCGCCGATAGGATCAGCGGCGGCCGTCTGCGCCGGCCGGTCGCCAGCCACAGCGCCAAACCCGACGCCGCGATCGCGATCGCCATGCTGGCGGCGACGTAGTAGCGATCGTGGATCATGTAGGCGCTGGCGGAAAGCGCGCTCATGCCGATGTAGTGCATGGCGAAAATGCCGCCGCCCATCAGGCACGCGGACAGCGTCAAGCGCAGCAGCGTGAGCGGCCCGGAGCTGGCGGCATAAACTGCGGCGCCGACCACGACGACGCAGACCAGAAACGAAAGCAGCGTTGGGAATACCAGATAATCGACAGGAAACGGTATGCGCGCCGCCAACATGCCGACGAAGTGCATGGTCCAGATGGCGATAGCAAGCGAGAAGGCCGCACCGGCCAGCAGCAAGCGCCGTCGGATGCCGGCGGCGGCGCCGATTTGCACCGCTAGATTCAAGCCGACATAGGCGCCCTGAATCGCCATGACGATCGAGAGCAGGACAAGCCAGGTTTCGTAGGTCACTGGCATGCCGTCACATCCTTCGTCAGGAGACGACGCTTAAGCCCATTCTCCAATGGGTTCCGGAGCCATTATAGATAAATTTGCGGCTGCCGCGAGACCGGACTTTGACGCCAGCTCGCGGCGCCCGACGGTGGCAGCAACAGATAGGATGGCGAATAAGGTCGCTGATTTCGGCTCTTGGTCTATCGCACCATAAGCAAAACGTCTGCTGTTAGGCAGGACCGGACTGGCAACCAGTTAGGGAGCGCGCGTCCTATCTTCGTCCGCGACGCCTCACCCAAAACACTCACTTGTTCTCTAATAAGGTGATCTCGTCCACGACGTATCCGTTCGGCGGACGCACCAGGAGAACCTTGTCCTTGCCTTTCAGATATTTCAATCCCTGTAGCCCATCGATCCCCGTCACGGACGCTGGTAGCGCCTTCTCATCGAGCATCTGCTGGTATGTTAGGAAGCTGCCGGGTTTGAGCGCCGCCGCGCCGGCAGCGGCCTGAGAATTATCGGCCATCACCGCCCTATAAATCTGCTCGCGCCGTTGCTTGTTAAGCGGCAGCGGCCAAGCCGTTACTGGAACATGGTCGAACAATTCATTCCGCTCTGAGAATTTCGCCGGCATAGTTTCCGTCGTGGCGCCGATCGGCCCAGGCGCTCCGGCGGACGGGGCTGCATTGTCCGGCATCATCAGCGCCACACGAGCTTCTTGCTGGGACGGTTGATGTGGCCTTGTGGTAGCGCATCGCTCCAAGGCTCGGCAGCATGACCGGGATTGATCTGCCCTGCCGAACTGGCTTTTGCAATTGTCCGGCGGCGGTAATTAATTTCATCGACGATGCGAATGTCTGGTCGAAACGTCGATACGGCCTGCCGCCTAAAGGGCCAATTCCACGCGAAATGTCTTTATGCAGCACCACCTATCGTGGATGCGATCTTCTTATAATTTCCGATCTGACTAAAGACCCTCGGCCCTTAACGAACGTAAAGCCGTTTCCTGAAATAGCAGCACGGCGCCGCGCTGATCCGTTCGCCCGGCCCAAGTATTTTGCGCAGGCGGTGTACATCCGCGCGGGCGGCGAGGACGATCGGACCTTTAAACGCCTCGTCGACATCCGGATTGGCCTCCAGATGTGCGATCAGTTTGGTATCGGCGTAGATGGCGTCGCGAATGCATTCGGCGCAGAACGGCTCGACCTCGACCAGCGGCGCATATCCGCCGACCCAAAGATCTGCGGCTTCCGCCGGCCTGCCGATCACCGTCAGCGCAAGCATCAGGAGGCCGACGGCGCTGATTCGAAAAGCCCGCGTCCTGGTCAAAGAAACTACGAAAGCAAATCGCATCGATACATGATAGCGAAACAGCTTCATCATGGAAATGGATTCCACAGGCTCCTTAGGCTGCAGCGCCAATGTCCTTATTGGTAGCGACTTCGTGCAACAGCGCGCGCAGCGCTTTTGCGCGTTTGCCGCCGAACGCCGCCTCGAATCGCGTCTGGGCAAGCTGCCAATCCTTGGCCGCGGCGCGAAACCGCGCGGCGCCGGCTTTCGTCAAATGCACTTCCTTGCTGCGGCGGTCGGTCCGGTCTGGCC
>JBASAH010000011.1:0-5590 GCA_049650505.1 Xanthobacteraceae bacterium | reverse complement strand
CCGCAAGATCGACCTGCACGTCTTTACACTTGCCGATCCTTACCGCGTGGTCGTGGACATCTCGCAAATTACCTTTCGACTGCCGTCCAAGGCCGGCGAAACCGGCCGCGGCTTGATCAAGGCGTTTCGTTTCGGTTTGGTGATGCCCGGCGGCTCACGGATTGTGATTGATCTGAGTAAGCCGGCTCGCGTCGAAAAGGCCTTCATCGTCGATCAAGTAGAAGGCGCGCCGGCGCGGCTCGTGCTCGAATTGGCGGCGACGGATCGGGAAAGTTTTCTGCGCAAGGTCGCTTTCGATCAAAGGTTCGCCCGCGCGCAGGCGCCGCTCCCACGCGAGCAGCAATCGACTTCCGGCGACGTTCGGCCGTTGATCGCGTTGGATCCGGGACATGGCGGAATCGATACTGGCACCAAAGGTCCGAATGGGCAGATGGAGAAAGACATCGTGCTCGATTTTGCCAAACGCCTGCGGGAAAAAGTCGAGAGCCTAGGCAAATATCGCGTGCTGCTGACGCGCTCCGACGATACCTTTGTCCCGTTAGCCGAGCGCGTGCGGTTCGCGCGCGAGGCCGGCGCTGCCTTGCTGATATCGATCCATGCCGATTGGCTGGCGCGAAGGGAGGGCGACGCTCAGGGCGCCACGGTCTACACGCTCTCCGAAACCGCGACCGACCCGGCAGCGGCCCGATTGGCCGAACAGGAAAATCGCGCCGATGTGATCGCAGGCGTCGATCTCAAGGATCAGCCCGACGATGTCGCCGGCATCCTGATCGATCTTGCGCAACGCGAGACCAAAACCTTTTCAACCGAATTCGCCCACAAACTCGTCGCCACATTCAAGAAAACCACCCGCTTGCATAAGGAGCCGCTCAAGTCGGCAGGATTTCGGGTTCTGCGCGCGCCGGACGTGCCCTCGGTCCTGGTCGAACTGGGTTACGTCTCGAACAAAGAGGATTTGCAATCGCTGCTGTCGGATAGCTGGCGCGATAGGACGGCGGACTCGATGACGGCGGCCATCGATGGCTATTTTTCCACCCATGTCGCTGGCGCCCGCACCGGATCGAATTAACGCACCGATATCGCTGGCTGATGGGCTGTAATGGCCTCAGTTTGAACAAAAAACACAAGCACGAGGGATAACGAGGTGTACGAGACAGAACGAGCTATCCGGTGGGGGCCGATACTGTCACATTGGGACTGTCATACTCGGCTTTTCATACTGGGCCGCGATTCATGGCGGCGAACTGTCAAGTGCGCGCTACAGGGTGGCTTGTTGGCGGCGAACGACAGGTCGGGCCGCAGTACACTTAGGCGGCTACACCTACAGTGAATTCGCGCAATGAATTCGGCTCAACTAAAGCTTGCTCAATGACACTGGTGCCACGGTGAAATTGCTTCTGCGCTTCCTCGGGTTCCTGTTTGCAGTTGGGACCATCTTTTTCGTCGTCGGCGTGGCCGCCGTGGCCGGCTTGTTGTGGCATTACTCCAAGGACTTGCCCGACTATTCGCAGCTTCAGGATTATGAGCCTCCCGTCATGACGCGGGTGCACGCGGCGGACGGCTCGCTGCTGGCGGAATATGCCAAGGAGCGCCGGCTCTACTTGCCGATCCAGGCAATTCCGAAACTGGTCATCAATGCTTTCGTCGCCGCGGAGGACAAGAATTTTTATCAACATCCCGGTGTCGACATTTACGGCATTGCCCGCGCCGGCATGCTCTACGTCGAGAATTACGGCAGCGGGCGGCGGCCGCAGGGCGCCTCGACCATTACCCAGCAGGTCGCCAAGAATTTTCTTCTGACCAATGAAGTGTCATTCCAGCGCAAGATCAAGGAAGCGCTGTTGGCGCTCCGTATTGAGCGCACCTATTCCAAGCAGAAAATCCTCGAACTCTATCTCAACGAGATTTATCTCGGCTTCGGCGCTTACGGGGTGGCGGCCGCCTCGTTGTTGTATTTCGACAAATCAGTGCACGAACTGTCGATCGCGGAGTCCGCGTATCTGGCGGCTCTGCCGAAAGGCCCGAACAATTACAATCCGTTCCGGCGGCATGACGAAGCGGTAGGCCGGCGCAACTACGTCATCGATCGTATGGCCGAGGATGGCTACATCACCGGCGCCCAAGCCGAGAAGGCCAAGAAAGATCCGCTGGAGGTCACGGTGCGGCCGACCGGCGCGCATATTTTCGCGGCTGAATATTTCGCCGAGGAGGTGCGCCGTTATCTCTACGAAAAATACGGCGAGAAAAAACTCTACGAAGGCGGGCTGTCGGTGCGGACCACGCTCGATCCCAAGCTCCAGGTTGTCGCGCGCAAGACCATGATCAATGGGCTCGTCAATTTCGACGAGGGTCAAGGTTATCGCGGCGCCGTCACCACGATCGATACCGGCGGCGATTGGGGCATCAAGCTTGCCGAGATCAAGCCGCTCTACGACGTCGACCCATGGCGAATGGCCGTCGTGCTGCAGGTCGACGACCAATCCGCTCGGATCGGACTACAGCCGCCGCGCGATCCCGCCGGCGCGGTGGTCAAAGATCGTGAGGTGGGTCTGATCACGCTCGATGGCGTCAAATGGGCGAAACCGGCTGGCGGTCCTGCAAAACCGATCCAGAAGGTCGTCCAGGTGCTCTCGCCCGGCGACGTCATCTACGTCTCGCCCATGGAGCAGGGACAATACCGGCTGCGCCAAATACCGGAGATTTCCGGCGCCATGGTAGTCATGGATCCGCATACCGGCCGCGTGATGGCGATGGTCGGCGGATTCTCGTTCGATCAAAGCCAGTTCAATCGCGCCACCCAGGCGTTGCGGCAGCCCGGCTCGTCGTTCAAGCCGATCGTCTATGCGGCGGCGCTGGATAACGGCTACACGCCCTCGACCATCGTGATGGACGCGCCGATTGAAATCGACATGGGCGCCGGCGGCGGTATCTGGAAGCCGGAGAACTATGGCGGCAAGTTTTTTGGACCATCAACCTTACGGTTCGGTCTCGAACAATCGCGCAACGTGATGACAGTCCGGCTGGCGCAGGACCTTGGCATGCCGCTAATCGCCGAATATGCCAAACGCTTCGGCGTCTACGACGATTTGCCGCCGTATCTGTCCTACGCATTAGGCGCCGGCGAAACGACGGTGCTGCGGATGGTGACCGCCTATTCGATGTTCGACAATGGCGGCCGGCGCGTCATTCCCACCTTAATCGACCGCATTCAGGACCGTTACGGCCATACCATCTACAAGCACGATCAGCGCGAATGTATCGGCTGCGATGCGGCCAAGTGGGACAACCAGGTCGAACCGACGCTGCTCGACCGCCGCGAACAGGTCATCGATGCCATGACCGCCTATCAGATCACCTCGCTGATGGAGGGCGTCGTGCAGCGCGGCACGGCGACAGTGGTGCGCGAAGTCGGCAAGCCGATTGCCGGCAAGACGGGCACCACCAACGACGAGAAAGATGTCTGGTTCATCGGTTTCTCGCCGGACATCGTCTGCGGCGTCTATATGGGATTCGACAAGCCGCGGCACATCGCGCGGCTGGCCACCGGCGGCCATCTCGCCGCGCCGATCGTCAAAGACTTTCTCAAGGTCGCGCTTGTCGACAAGCCGCCGATTCCGTTCAACGTTCCGCCGGGCATCAAGTTGATCCGTGTCGACACCAAGACCGGCATGCGCGCAGGCCCCGGCGATAGCAAAGTTATTCTGGAAGCGTTCAAGCCCGGCACCGCCCCGCCTGACACTTATTCAGTGATCGGCGCGGAAACCGCCAACGGTGTGCCAACCAGCTCGCCCGACGTCGGTAATGTCGTGCGCAGCGGGACGGGGGGATTGTACTGAGATCAGGGAACACAAATCAGGCGTCAGGTATCAACGCTGACAGCTGATACCTGATCCGTGCCAGCTGACGCATTGACAGCTGATTCCTGATAACTGATACCTGACCGATATGCGCGCCGAAATCGAAACCATCGTCGCCGAAATCAAGCAGTCGCTCGGACTGCTGAGGAGGCATCTTTGACGTCGACAAGGCGCGCGCGCGGCTTGCCGAGCTGAACCGTCAGGCCGAGGACCCAAATCTCTGGAGCGATCAGCAGCGGGCGAGCCGCGTGATGCAGGAGCGCACCGCGCTCGACGAGCAGCTCACCGCATTGGCCCGGATCGAGCAGGAGCTCGACGACCAAATCACACTGATCGAGCTCGGCGAGAGCGAGAAAGATCCGAGAACCGTCGCCGAAGCGGAAGGAGCGCTGCGCACGCTCAAGACCGAGGTGGCGCGCCGCGAGCTCGAAGCGCTGCTGTCGGGTGAAGCGGACGGCAACGACTGCTATCTTGAAGTGCATGCCGGGGCCGGCGGAACCGAGAGCCAGGATTGGGCCAGCATGCTGCTGCGTATGTACGTGCGCTGGGCGGAACAGCACCGCTTCAAAGTCGCATATATCGAAGAGACGCAAGGCGAAGAGGCCGGCATCAAATCGGCTACGATCGAGATCAAGGGCCGCAATGCCTATGGCTGGCTCAAGACCGAGAACGGCGTGCATCGCCTGGTGCGCATCTCGCCGTTCGATTCCAATGCGCGCCGGCATACGTCTTTTGCCAGCGTCACCATCTATCCGGTGGTCGACGATCGCATCAATATCGACATCAAGGAATCCGATGTACGGGTCGATACCATGCGCGCGGGCGGCGCCGGCGGTCAGCACGTCAACAAGACCGAATCCGCGATACGGCTAACGCACATTCCAACCAACATCGCGGTGGTATGCCAGAACGATCGCTCGCAGCACCGCAATCGCGCGCAGGCCTGGCAGATGCTGCGCGCCAAATTGTATGAGCGCGAACTGGAGATGCGCGAGGAAAAAGCCGCGGCCGAACAAGCCGCTAAAACCGATATCGGTTGGGGCCATCAGATTCGCTCGTACGTGCTGCAGCCCTACCAGATGGTCAAGGACCTGCGCACCGGCGTTTCAACGTCGAACACTGGAGCGGTGCTCGACGGCGATATTGACCAGTTCACGCAAGCCGCGTTGGCGCAAAAAGCCTTCGGCACGGCTCCGAAGCATGTCGAGGACGTGGAGTAGGGCGGGCGGGGCAGACTTCGACTGTCGGCCGCAATTGCTATCCCTCAGCCGCCGAAAATCCGCTCGCCGGCATCGAGAAATTTCTGCGGATCGATGGCTTCGCCTTTGACGCGAACTTCATAATGCAAGTGCGGTCCGGTAGAACGGCCGGTCGAGCCGAGTTTGCCGACGGTCTGGCCGCTGCGCACCGCATCGCCGACATCGACATCTATTTGGGACAAATGCCCATAGCGGGTGGCGACGCCGTTGCCGTGATCGATCTCCACCATTTTGCCGTAGCCGCCGCTCCAGCCGGCGATCGTGACGGTGCCGCTCGCGGTGGCGTGGATCGGATCGCTGGTGTCGCCGCGGAAATCGATGCCGGTGTGCATCGCCGCTTCATGGACGAAGGGATCGGTGCGAATGCCGAACGGCGAACTTTCGTCGATGTCGCCGGTTATCGGCTTGCGCAGCGGCACCTTCAACAGTGTGTTGCTCAACGCGCTGGCGTCGGCGCGGGCGATGTTGACGCGA
>JBASAH010000010.1:0-3570 GCA_049650505.1 Xanthobacteraceae bacterium | reverse complement strand
CGGCAGAGGCGGCGAGGCGCCGCGGATTTTTGGCGACCACCTGATGCAGACGGTCGTTGACGCGGCGCGCGACCGCGGCGGCAGTTTCGGCGGGCAGCTTCTGCGTCGACGGCGCGCCGTGCGAGAGAACCTGAATGTCGATTCCGGCCTCGTCCATCTCCCTGAGCCGCAGCGCGCCGAGATCTTTCAGCCGGTTGTATTGCTCGCCGGGCCGGCCGGCTTCACCGCCGGTAAATGTCTTTTCCAGCTCGTCGTCCCAATAATGCTCTTCAATGGCAATCACCGGACAATGCGGTTTCTTGAACATCTGCCTCTCCCCGTCTGCGTCCCTTTGCACCCATCACAGCGGATGCGCCCGATAATATTCGGCGTCTTCGACGCTTTGCGTCCAGCCGTCGCGGCCGCGCCATTCGAAATGGCGGGCGCTCATGTCGGCTCCGTAGCGGACGCGAAACAAGAGCGTGCGCGCCGATCCGTTGGCATATTCGTGAACCTCGCCGGGCGGATGCACGACGAAGGCGCCGGGCTTGACCGCAACCGTTTCGCGCGGCGTGCGCATCACTCCGCCGCCTTCGAAGCAGAAATAGATTTCGGTCGCCTGCGGATGGCAATGATAGGGGCTGATCTGGCCGGGCTCCCAGCAGGCCACCGTGACGTCGCCATCTTCGATACGTCCGAGGATTTTCTCGACATGTTTCTTGGGGTTAAACTCGGCTTCGTCGGTCAGGCTGAAAACTCGCATGGATTGCTCCTTGGTCCGGCACAGCGCTTGCATCCGCCAGCGTGCGGCGAGAATGCGGCAAGCCCCGCGCTACTTGCAACGCTGACCTGTCTCGGGGCAGCATAGCAACTGCGCGAGTCGATTGTTTAATGGGCTGAAACGAGGGAGATTACGCCGAGCGAGGGCAGCGAAGCTGCCAAAGGGACACCAGCCTTAAGGGACATGACAATGGCCCATCGCATGGCTCATCTGGCCGGTAAGATTCATCTCGACAAAGTTCATCTCGACACCCCCGCGCTTGCGCGCATCCAATCGGCGGTGATTTTCGGATCAATCGGCAGCGGGCTCCTTGCCTGTGCGCTCGGCTCGATTGTCTACGACATCGGCCGCGCATTTGCCGCCTGGTGAGAAATCGCTGGCAATCTCGAAGGGCTTTCGCCCCCTCGCCTTTCGCACGCCGAGCCTGATAATCTCTGCTTCCCCGTACAACGATAAAATTGAGGGAGGCCGTGATGGCAAAAGCTTATTGGGTCGCGACTTATTTTTCGATTTCGAACCCGGATGCGTTGGCCGAATACGCCAAGCTCGCCGGACCGGCGATCAGCGCTAACGGCGGCCGTTTTCTCGCCCGCGGCACCGCCGCCAAGGCCTATGAGAAAGGCGTCAAGCAGCGCGTCGTGCTGGTCGAGTTCGACAGCGTGGAAAAAGCCGCGGCCGCCCATGACAGTCCTGGCTACCAAGCGGCGTTGAAAGTGCTCGGCAATGCGGTGGAGCGCGATCTGCGCATCGTCGAAGGGCTGGCCTGAACGTTTTCGTCAAGAAGTGGCTAAACCTCAGCCGCGGCTCTGCTCGAACATCCGTTCGCCTTGCAGGTCGATGATCTGACGCGCCTTGTTGATCGTAAAGGTCACCGCGTCGTCATAGGCCGCGTAAGCGTCAGCGCGAATGAAGCGATGCTCCTTGCGCACGCCGCCGATCTCGCGCTCGATGGAGCCTGCGGTCTGATAATGACCGTTGTTCTTGTATGGCGCGGCGCGAATGACGAAGCCTTTGTACTCGACAGGATCGGCAGCCTTGGCCGGTTCGGCACGCCGGCCGAATAGCGCGCTCCAAAACGACATGACGCCTCCCTTCGCTGCTTTTTAGGTTTGGCAGCGCCGATGCTTTGCGGCAATGATAATACTCTTGGTTCCTTCCCCGTGCATCCCATCATGGAGCGCAACCGATGCCGAAAGCCTATTGGGTGACCTGTTATCGTTCGATCTCCGATCCGCAAAAAGTCGCGGCCTATGCCAAGCTCGCGCCGGCCGCGACCGGACAATTCGGCGCCCGTTACATCGCGCGCGGCACTGCGGCGGAGGCCTTCGAAGCCGGCCAGAAGGAACGCATCGTCATTTCGGAATTTCCGAGCCTGGAAAAGGCGATCGCCGCTTATAAAAGCCCGGCCTATCAGGACGCGCTCAAGGCGCTCGGCGACGGCGCGGTGCGCGACATCCGCATCGTCGAAGCGCTGGAATAGCGCGGCTTAGCGGTAACCCGTCCGCGCGAAATGTTTACGCAAGAGCGCGACGTTGCGGCGATTGGCGCGGAAGAAGACATCGAACGCGTCGCCGGCCAACGGCACCGCGCCGACCAGCCCTTCGAGCGCCACGTTGGCGGCCATACGCGCCAGCAGGAACCGCGGCACGCCGAGCTGGTGCGCTTCGTAGAGCAGATAGCACGACAATGCCGAGGCGATCGCGTCGCCGATGCCCGGCACCAGGCGAAGAATCGATTCGACGCCGAAGCGGACATTGGTGCCCGGCAGGATGAAGGCCGTGTCGAACACCGTCGCCAGCATATCGAGCCGGTCGAGCGCGGCGCGGCGCGCGGCCGGACCGTCGTTAGGACGGGAAGCGCCGGTGAATTGGAACCCGGAGAACCCCCGCTCGAACGCGGCATTACGCGAGAAACTCATTGTGGTTTTTCTTCTCTCTCAAGTCGCACAGGACCTACACATGGGAATGCGCATCGGCCGCGCAAGGTTGGTGCACGCAAGGTGCGCGCAACGATCGGCGCATCACCAGTCCAAACACTGAAAACATAAGGAGCTCAGGCAATGCCCAATATTCAAATTCTCAATCCCGACGGGCTCGGCAAGCCGCTCGGGCAGTATTCGCAACTGACCCGCATCAAGGCGTCGGAGTTTTTGTTCATTGCCGGCCAGGTCGGAACCGACAAGGACGGCAAGGCGCCGGCCGATTTCGATGCGCAATGCGGGCTCGTCTTCGCCAATATCGGCGCGGCGCTCGCCTCGCAGGGCGCAAGCTTCGCTAATCTCGTCGAGTTCACCACTTATCTCGTGCATGCGCAGGACATTGCAAAATTCATGACTTATCGCACGCGCGAATTCCCGAAGCTGTTCAAGGGCGGTGCCTATCCGCCCAATACGCTGCTCATCATCGACCGGCTGGTGCGCGAAGAATTTTTGATCGAAGTCAGCGCGGTCGCGGCGCTGTAGTGCGAGCCGCGCTGACTGCACTGCAGGGGCTATAGCGCGTAAGGCGAAAGGCCCTGCGCCTTCGCCTGGTAATAATAGCCACGCGAATAAAGCGCGATGGCGCGATTTTCGTTGCCGCCGGCGGCGCGATAGGCGCCGGCGAGATAGCGCAGGCCGTAAGTCATGTTGGTCTGCGGATCGAGCAGCCCGGCGGCCGAGCCGGTATAGCCCATCGCCCGCGCCGTCCCGAGGCGGATCTGCATCAAGCCGTAATTGCCGCCGTGCACCGCGCGCGAATTGCCGCCGCTCTCGCGGCGAATGACGCGCTCGACCAGCGAAGCCGGCAAGCCGGCCGCGCTCGCCTGCGTCG
>JBASAH010000009.1:0-3094 GCA_049650505.1 Xanthobacteraceae bacterium | reverse complement strand
CGTTCACATCGCGCAGCCCCCTGCGGCGCTCGACGCCGCCGGCGCCGCGATCCCGGACGATGCGACCCAGGAGGCGATCCTGGAGGACGCGATCCAGGGGGATGCAATCCTGCGGGACGCGATTCTGGAGGGCAATTGGCGGCTCGGCGCGCTGCATGCAGCGACGACGCTGACCGGCTCCGCGCTCATCGCGCTCGCGCTAATGCGCGGCGTCATTACTCCAGAGGCGGCGTGGGCGGCCGCGCATGTCGATGAAGACTGGAACATGGCGCAGTGGGGGAGCGACGAGATCGCGCTGCAACGCCGCGCGTTTCGCTTCACCGAATTTGCGGCGGCGGCGGAGGTGTTAAGGGTGTTGGGGGCGCGTCGCGAGAACGATGAGACTCGTCCGCCCCCGCGTTAGTGGGCGAGAGAAGAAAGCGCACCACGAGCGCGGCTTTTTATTTCGTCATTGGCGGGCTTGACCCGGCAATCCATGCGGTCGGTCCGCTCGCTCGACCGCGCTATTTGTAACGGGGCACGTCAGCATGGACCACCGGGTCAAGCCCGGTGGTGACGAGGTGAGAGATACGCGAGGGATAGGTCGCACAGCGAAAGACGCGCCGATCACCCGCCGGTGACGCTCATGTGGCGGCCGAGCGCGGGGCGGCGGTGGCGGCGATCGATGACGAAGTCGTGGCCCTTGGGCTTGCGGGTGATCGCCTCGTCGATCGCGGCATAGAGCAGGTCGTTTCCTTCCGAGGCGCGCAACGGCTTGCGCAGGTCGGCCGCGTCTTCCTGGCCGAGACACATAAAGAGCGTGCCGGTGCAGGTGACACGCACGCGATTACAGGACTCGCAGAAGTTATGGGTGAGCGGGGTGATGAAGCCGAGCCGGCCGCCAGTTTCCGCGACGCGCACATAGCGCGCCGGCCCGCCGGTCCGATAGTGGATGTCGTCGAGCCGGTAGCGCTCGGCAAGCCGCGCGCGCACCAGCGAGAGCGGCAGATATTGGTCGAGCCGGCCTTCGCCGATTTCGCCGAGCGGCATCACCTCGATCAGCGTCAAATCCATGCCGCGGCCATGCGCCCATTCGAGAAGCTGCGGAAACTCGTCGTCGTTGACGCCCTTGAGCGCCACGGCATTGATCTTGATTTTGAGCCTGGCGGCCTGCGCCGCATCGATCCCGGCGAGCACCTTGTCCAATGCACCCCAGCGCGTGATGGCGCGGAATTTGTCGGCATCGAGCGTGTCGAGCGACACGTTGATGCGGCGAATGCCGGCGACGCGCAGGTCGCGCGCGTATTTTTCGAGCTGCGAGCCATTGGTGGTCAAAGTCAGTTCGTCGAGCTGACCCGCGCGCAGGTGCCGCGCCAGCGAATTGACAAGCGTCATGATGCCGCGCCGGACCAAGGGCTCGCCGCCGGTGAGGCGAAGCTTGCGCACGCCGCGCGCGACGAAGGCCGAACACAGCCGGTCGAGCTCTTCCAGCGTCAGGATTTCGGACTTCGGCAGAAACGACATGTTTTCCGCCATGCAATAGACGCAGCGGAAATCGCAGCGGTCGGTCACCGAGACGCGCAGATAGGAAATGGCGCGGCCGAACGGGTCGATCAGCGGTTGCTGGCCGGCGGTCCCGACCAATTCCGCAGCTTCTACGCCCGCTTCCACGCTGTCTTTCACCGTGTTTTGCAACATGTTTTGCAGTCTGTTTTGCAGCCTGCCATGACCGCTCAGATAGTCAGTGCAGTGTGCCGGATAAAGCCCTGACGGTCCAGATGTTCGGGCTAGATTCCGCCGCCCGCTAGGGCTGATTGCCGCCGGCGAGCGGCGCGGCGGCCGTTGCGGAAAAGACTTGCGTCTCGATCGCGGCGATTGCCGCCGGCAGTTCGGCAAAGGAGCCGATTAGGCGGTCGGCTTGCAGGCTCGCGACCGGCACTTCGCTGTAGCCGAACGCAACCGCGATCACGGGCACATTCGCCGCGCGAGCGGTCCGCACATCGGTCATGGAATCGCCGACCATGATGGCGCGCGCTACTTCGCCGCCGGCGCGCCGGATCGTCAGCCGCAAGGATTTTCGGATCGGGTTTTTGCACGCCGAAAGTATCTTGGCCGCAAATGGCCACGAAATAGTGGCTGAGCTTGAGCGCGTCGAGGAGCTTTACCGCCAGCCATTCCAGCTTATTGGTGCAGACCGCAAGCCGGCAGCCCTCGGCGGCGAGGCGCTTGAGGACGGGTTCGAGATAGGGGAACGGGCGCGAGCGATCGGTGATATGCGCGCCGTAATGCGCGATGAAAGCGCCGAACAAGCGGTCGATCTCGGCGGCTGGGACGTTGCGGCCCTCGGCGATCATGGCCCGCTCAATCATGCGGCGCGAGCCGCCGCCGATCATCCGCCGCGCATCGTCGTAAGCCACCGGCGCCGAGCCTTCATCGGCCAGCACGAAATTGAGCGTCGAAATCAGGTCCGGCGCGGTATCGACCAGCGTGCCGTCGAGATCGAAGACGATGGTGCGCATGATTCCTTATTGATATCAGCATTCGCACGGGGCACAGAGCGCAACTCTAGTCTAGGCAGAACCCTATTTTAGGATGAAGGGAAGCCGGATACACAGACTGCCATGGACACAGTCATGAGTGCTGATTCCTACAAACGGGCCGCCGCCGCCCGGGCGATCGATTTCGTGCGCTCGGGCATGCGGCTGGGCCTCGGTACGGGGTCGACCGCCCAGCATTTTGTCGAACTGCTCGGCGAGCGGGTTCGGGCTGGGCTTGACGTCATTGCGGTCCCCACCTCCGAGGCGACGCGGGCGCAAGCGACCAAATTAAGCATTCCACTGACGACGCTCGATGACACGCCAGAACTCGATCTGACCGTTGACGGCGCCGATGAGATCAACCCGGATTTGACGTTGATCAAAGGTGGCGGCGGCGCCTTGCTGCGGGAAAAAATTGTCGCGGCTGCCTCGGCGCGGATGATCGTCATTGCCGACGAGAGCAAATGGGTCTCGCTGCTTGGGGCCTTTCCGCTGCCGATCGAGATCGCGCCGTTTGGCGCGGCGGCAACGCTGCGGGCGGTCGAGACGGCTGCGGCGGATGCCGGCAGCCCCGGGCC
>JBASAH010000008.1:0-2969 GCA_049650505.1 Xanthobacteraceae bacterium | reverse complement strand
GGAATAAATATCGCGCACCACCGCGCGCGCCAGCACGATCGCGCCGGCGCCGCCGACCGCTTGGAGAAAGCGCAACGCGATCAATCCGCCGATCGACTGCGCGGCGGCGCAGCCGATAGTGGCGACCGCATAGAGCACCAACGCCGCTAAGAGCACCGGCCGGCGCCCGAGCCGATCGGAAACCGGTCCGTAGAAAATCTGCCCGGCGGCAAAGCCGAACAAATAACTGGAAATCGTCAGTTGCACGTCGAGCGTCGGCGCCGCCAGCGTGCGACCGATGTCCGGCAGCGACGGCAGATACATGTCCATCGACAGCGGCCCGAGCGCGGTCAGAAACGACAGCAGCAAAGTGAGCGCGAACGTGCCGGGGCGGAGCATCGGGCAAAATCCGGATAATGCGCGCGAAAGCGGCAGCGTTCGGTTCAGCGCGCGCGCAGCGGCTTTATTTGCAACTCCGCCGCCAGTTTGTCGAGTTGGGCAAGGAGCGGCGCGGGAACCGGCACGCCGTCGCGGCGGCGTTCGTCGCGGCAGGCAGCGCGGCGGTCGCCTGGCAGGCGGATCGCATCGACGCCAGGGAGCCGGCGCGAATGGCGCAGATCGCCGACGTGACGATCGACTTCGGCGGTGAAAGCTTGCAACGGCAAAAATCGCGCGATGTCGATTGCGGCGATGAAGTGTCCGGTATTGGTCTCGCTTTCGTCATCGGCATTGAAATCGACGACATCGCGGCCAAAGGCGGCACTGTTGAGCACGCCGGCAATCAGCCCGATCATCAGCGCCAATCCACTGCCTTTGTATTCGCCCATCGGCAACAGCAGCCCGGCGGCCGATTTGGCCGGATCGGTGATCGGCGCGCCGCTCGCGGCATCGACGAACCAGCCCTCGGGCATGGTGAGCCCGCGCAGCGCATATTTCTTCACCGTGCCATAGGCGACGATCGAGGTCGCCATATCGAACACCAAGGGCTGGCCGCCGGTCGGCACGCCAATCGCCAGCGGATTGGTGCCGAGCAGAAGATCGGCGCCGCCCCATGTCGCCATGTGGTTGGCATTGGCGACCGCAGCATAGAGCGCGATCATGCCCTGTGCTGCCGGCATTTCCGCATAGAGCCCGGCCGGTCCGGCGTGATTGGAACGCCGCACGCCGACCCAGCCGGCGCCGGTCTCGCGCGCAATGGCAATCGCTTCGTCAGCCGCGCGCGACATCACCAGATGGCCCATGCCGTTGTCGCCATCGACGATCGCCGTCGCCGGCGCGGAGCGCGACACCGTGATGTTCGGCTGCTTGTTGAAGCCGCCGGCTTTGAGGCGGCGCACATATTGCGGCAGGCGGAAAATGCCGTGACCGTCGGCGCCGGTGAGGTCGGCTTGCGTCATCAGCTCGGCGCAGCGCGCCGCATCGGCGTCCGGCAACCCAGCCGCCGCGAGCGCATCGGCGATCATGGAATGCGTGGCGCGCCATTGAACACTGAATGGCACACGCGCGAGTTCGGGGCTGGTCATGATCTACTTCGCTGCCGCCGGCTGGCGCTGCTTGTTGAGAATGGCCGTGGCATGACCGCTCAGGATCACGTCGCGATCGGCCGGCGCGATAGCGAGCGAGCGCACGTGCCGGACGCAATCCATCATGCCCATGTCATAGGGATAATCGCTGCCGAGAAAGACGCGCGCGGCGCCGACCGAAGCGATCAAGAATTCCAGCGACGCCTTCGAATGCAGGATCGTGTCATAAAGAAAGCGGTCGAGATATTGCGCCGGCGAATGTTGCAGATGCACTTTCGGCTCCGGCCGCACCTGCCAGCCATGCACCCAGCGCCCGCCCTGATAGGGAATAAAGCCGCCGCCATGCACCATGACAAAATTGAGCTTGGGATGCCGCGCCAATACGCCGCCAAAGATCAGGCACGCCGCCGCAATAGTGGTGTCGAGCGGATTGCCGATCAGGTTGGTCAGATAATAGGCGCGGAGCCGGTCGGCGCCGGCGACATTGCCGGGATGGATCATCATCCAGGCGTTGAGCTCGGCCGCGGTCGCCCATAACGGCTCGAAGCTCGGATCGTCGAGATTTTTGCCTTCGACATTGGAACCGATCATGGCGCCGTGCAGGCCGAGCTTGGTCATGGCGCGGCGCAATTCGTCGGCGGCTTGTTGCGGCGCCTGCATCGGCAAAGTCGCGATGCCGGCAAAGCGATCCGGATGCTCGTTTACGAGCCGCGCGATCTCGTCGTTTTGGATTGCCGCAGCGGCGGCGGCAATGGCGGAATCTTGATTGTACAGCCAGGTCTGCGGCGTGGCGGAGAGCACGTGCATGTCGACCTCCGCCGCCGCCATGTCGGCGAACCGGCGGGCAACGTCATGGCCGCCGCGCGGGAACGGCCGGTAGCGCACGCCGGCGACTTCGAGCGTGGCGTTATCGGCATCGATCGGCATGAGCTTTAGGCCCAGCTGCGGAATCTCCTTTTGCAGGAGTTTGATCGTGGCGTCGGCCAGCACATGGGTGTGGGTGTCGATCGTTCGCGTCATTACGTTTCCTCGGAATTGTGGCGTGTTGTGCGCATATCCGGCAGGCCCATGCAATATGGAGCCATGCATATAGGCTCACGGCTATTGCGCAGCCTTCACCGACAAACGGTCTTTCTAATCGAACGTTTCGGCTATAAAGAGCAGCCCGAAATCAAAAAGCACTTGGTCCCCAAATTGCGGTAGCAACGATGGACGCCACAGCGGATACCTCAACCACAACCCGACCAGCGGAGCAGCGCGGCCGCGTCGAAGACGACGCGCTGGTTCGCGGCCTCGGCCGCTACATCGCCGATGCGCCGCTGCCGAACCAGGCTTTCGCTTTTTTCGTGCGTTCGCCGCACGCTTTTGCCCGCATCGTCAGTATCGATGCTTCGGCGGCGGCGAATGCGCCGGGCGTCATTGCCATCCTCACCGCGCAAGACATGGACGGCGTCGGCAATATTGCGC
>JBASAH010000007.1:0-2314 GCA_049650505.1 Xanthobacteraceae bacterium | reverse complement strand
ACCCTCCCCCTCTAGGGAAGGGTTTGGAGTCTTCACTACTCGCCTTGTCGCGTTAGTCCGCGCGGCGCCGGAACGCACGTTTCTTGCAGGCGTGCATTATCATCGCGGCGACGAGCCGCGCCGGCTCGGTCTGTTGGCCGAGCTTGGCGCCCGATGCGGCGCGCCGCTCGTCGCGGTCAATGACGTGTTCTATCACGCACCGGAGCGCCGGCCGCTCGTCGACGTGCTCACCTGCATCCGGGAGAAATGCAGCATCGCCGAAGCCGGCTTGCGGCTGTCAGTCAATGCCGAGCGGCATCTCAAAGCGCCGGCGGAAATGGCGCGGCTCTTCGCCGCCTTTCCCGACGCCATTGCCCGCACTCTCGCCATCGCCCAATCCTGCCGCTTCTCGCTTGGCGAACTCAAATACGAATATCCCGACGAGCCGGTGCCGCCGGGCAAGACCGCCCAGCAGCATCTGGAGGATCTCACCTGCGCGGGAGCGCAGAAGCGCTACCCGAAAGACAAATATCCCAATGGCATTCCCGACGATGTTCGCAAGCGGCTTAACGACGAACTCGCGCTCATCGGCAAACTCGATTATGCGCGCTACTTCCTCACCGTACACGACGTGGTTTCCTTCGCGCGAACCCAGGACAAGGAAATCCTCTGCCAAGGCTGCGGCTCGGCGGCCAATAGCGCGGTCTGCTTTTGTCTCGGCATCACTTCGGTCAATCCGGACAAGAGCAATCTCTTGTTCGCCCGGTTCATTTCCGAAAATCGCGGCGAGCCGCCCGATATTGATGTCGATTTCGAGCATGAGCGGCGCGAAGAGGTCATTCAATACATTTACCGGCGCTACGGCCGCCATCGCGCGGCGATCTGCGCCACAGTCGTGCATTACCGCTCCCGCCGCGCCATCCGTGAGGTCGGCAAAGCCTTAGGCTTGACCGAAGACGTGACCGCCGCGGTGGCCAAGACGGTGTGGGGTTATGGCGACGGCTATCCCGACGACCACATCCGCCAAGCCGGCCTTGATCCGTCAAATCCGACGATCCGGCAGGCCGTTGCGCTCGCTGACGAACTGATCGGTTTTCCGCGCCATCTCTCGCAGCATGTCGGCGGCTTCGTGCTCACGCGCGCGCCGCTCGATGAGACGGTGCCGATCGGCAATGCCGCCATGGACGATCGCACCTTTATCGAATGGGACAAAGACGACATCGACACGCTCGGACTGATGAAAGTCGACGTGCTGGCGCTTGGCATGCTGAGCTGCCTAAGGCGCGGACTCGATCTTCTGAAAACGCATTACGGGCTTGACTATTCGCTCGCCACGCTGCCTCAGGACGATCCCGCGGTCTATCAGATGCTGTCGCGCGCGGATTCGGTCGGCGTGTTCCAAGTCGAAAGCCGCGCGCAGATGTCGATGCTGCCGCGATTGAAACCGCAGTGTTTTTACGACCTCGTCATCGAGGTCGCGATTGTACGGCCGGGACCGATCCAGGGCGACATGGTGCATCCCTATCTGCGGCGCCGCGACGGCACCGAGAAGGAATATTACCCCTCGCCGTCTCCAGCCCATGGACCGCAAGATGAATTGAGAAACGTTCTCAAACGCACACTGGGCGTGCCGCTGTTCCAGGAACAAGCGATGCAGATCGCGATTATAGCAGCGAAGTTCACGCCCGATGAAGCCGACGGGCTGCGCCGCGCCATGGCCACCTTTCGCCACACCGGCAATGTTCATCTGTTTCGCGACAAATTCATCAACGGCATGGTCGAGCGTGGCTATGATCGCGTTTTTGCCGAACACTGCTTTGGGCAGATTGAGGGTTTCGGCGAATACGGCTTTCCGGAAAGTCACGCGGCGAGCTTTGCGCTTCTTGTCTATGCCTCGGCGTTCATCAAATGCCGCTATCCGGACGTGTTCTGCGCCGCCATTCTCAACAGCCAGCCAATGGGTTTTTATCAGCCGGCACAGCTGATACGCGATGCGCGCCAGCACGACGTAGAGATCCGTCCCGTCGACGTCAATTTCAGCGATTGGGATTGCACGCTGGAGCCGACTGCTGCGGTGCGGCTCGGCTTTCGCCTCGTTCATGGGCTTAGCGAACAGGAATTAAAAAAACTGATCGCAGCACGCGGCAATGGCTTTTCCTCGATTGAACGGCTGGCCGCGACCGCCGACATTTCGCGCTTCACGATCGAGCGACTGGCCGAGGCGGATGCCTTCCGCTCGATACCGCATGATCCGGCGAAGTGGGAACCGGTTCGCCGACAAGATCATGCGCCAAATATTGAATCTGGCGCGCGATCGGATGCAAAACCGGTATCC
>JBASAH010000006.1:0-4961 GCA_049650505.1 Xanthobacteraceae bacterium | reverse complement strand
AGCCGTGGCTTGGGCGGGAGCGGCAGGCTGTGCGGCGGCAGCTTGCGCAGCGGAAGCGGGCGCCGCGACCGGAATCAACGCCGGCATCGGCGTCAGCGATGCAGTCTGTGCTGGCGCGGTTCGATAGGAGATAGTTTTCACTAGTAGCGGGCGGATCGGATCATTCGATCCGGCTACGACGCGCGATTCGACGCTTGCCGTCATCGTGCGGTCAGTGCGAGCCGCCGGAATTTTTGTTGCAGGCTCGTCGCGCCGTTCGGCCACCTCAACGATCGTTGGCGCCGTGCGCCGCAGGGCCGCTTCCTTGATATGCGCGCCGATAAGCTCGCGCATGCGCTCGTCACGTTCGGATGCCGAGGGACCTCCCATCACCACGGCGACGAGATAACGGCCATCACGATGCAATGATGTGAGCAGATTAAATCCGGACGCGCGGGTAAAACCGGTTTTGATGCCGTCTACACCATCGACTGCTCCGAGCAGATGGTTGTGATTGCGCATCGCCTCGCCGTGATAAACGAAAGTTTCCGTCGAGAAAAACTTGTAATAACGCGGGAATCGCTCCTGGATGGCGCGCCCGAGAACGGCTTGATCGCGCGCGGTGGTGATTTGGTCGTCGTCCGGTAAACCCGAGGCATTCACGTATTTTGTATGTGCCATGCCGAGCGCATGTGCTTTGTGCGTCATCAGCTTGGCGAAATTGTCTTCATCGCCTGCCAGATTTTCGGCTACCGTGACGGCGGCATCGTTAGCGGACTTGGTGACGATGCTTTTGATCGCGTCCTCGACCGTAATGGCCTGACCTGGTTTCAGCTCGAGCTTGGTCGGAGCTTGCTCGGCGGCGTGCTCCGAGACTTTAAGCGGGCTGTCGAGCTTGAGCCGGCCGGCTTCAAGGCGCTCAAACAGCAGGTATAGCGTCATCACCTTGGTCAGCGAGGCGGGATGGCGCAAAGCATCGGGATTGGCGGCCTGCAGCACTGCGCCGCTGTTACCGTCCACTACGATCGATGCGAATGGCGGTGAATAGTCTTCGAGACGGGCGTGACGGTGATGACTGCTCCCAGCATGCGCGTGATGCGCATGGCTACGATTATGCCGTCGTGCGTCAGCTACATCGCTGTTTATGGTGAGCGCCGCAGCGACCGCCGCGCTCGCTAACAGGCAGTAACGAAGCCCGCAACGGGCCTCGAAATCCACCGATGCCATTTATTACCCCGTCCCTGAACGCACGCCTCACCCTAAGGCGGCCCCTCACTTCTCACTGCTCTGGGGACGTTGTTCGTCGCGCCAACGAAAAAGTATTTTTCGCGTCTTAGCGCCGGCGACGGACACCACCCCAAACTCGGTCGTTACCCCAACAACACGGTCAAGCAGGTTAGGAAGACGCGGTTGCGAAACGGTTAAGTGTTGCCGCGCCGTCACCCCTGGTGCTTTTGTGCGCTGCACCATAGATATCATCCTCACCCCAAACGGCCTTTTCAAGGCAAACCGGTTAATGCTGTGCGCGTTGAATTCAACGCCGATGCGGGGACGGGAGCGTAATTCTAGAGCCGATCTCCGCGGCCCGCGCGTGGGCGGCGTTACTTCGAGCCTGTGGAAATGAGCCGTGTTCGACGTAGAACTGAGATGCCGGGTTATGACGATTGGTCGTCACTCCGACGGTTCCGGCGACATCTTGTGCTCGGCGGCAGCAAGCCTATTTGACCCTCTCGCCGGCATTTCGGAAGACTGCGCAGTTACGTATCCGATGCGGCCGATGGGCGCCTCCCGCCTGGATGTTGCTCTATCGATTCGTCGCGTGATCCGCGCTAATTTTGCGAGCTGGGTCGGGATTCTCGAAGACAACGGTGACTGGCAAATGGCGCCAGTTGTCGATCATCTCCTAGTCTGGAAGTCGAACGAACCAATGCCGCCGATTGACGTTACTATCTATGTTCCACCAGCCCGCCTGGCGGACGACAATCGCAAGCGTAAAGGCGACGGCGCGCCCGGGACCGCGGTCATTACCAAGACCAGGCCGCAGACCAAGCGGCCCAACCTCTATCGCGTGCTACTGCTGAACGACGACTACACGCCGATGGAGTTCGTGGTCCACGTCCTCGAGCATTTCTTCAATAAAGACCACGAAACGGCGCATCGTATCATGATGCATGTACATCAACACGGTATCGGCGAATGTGGTGTTTTCACGTACGAGGTCGCGGAAACCAAAGTGACGCAGGTTATGGACTTTGCCCGCAAACACCAGCATCCTTTGCAGTGCATAATGGAGAAGAAGTGATTCTGGCGGTATCGTTCAATACAAGATGAGTAATGGAAATGCCTACTTTTTCGCGCAGTCTTGAACAATCGCTTCATCGGGCGCTTGCGCTCGCCAACGAGCGTCACCACGAATACGCGACGCTCGAGCACCTGCTTTTGGCGCTGATTGAAGATCAAGACGCCGCCGCCGTCATGCGCGCGTGTAACGTCGATCTGGAGAAGTTGCGCCGCAGTCTGATCGCTTATCTTGAGTCGGAACTGGACAATCTGGTGACCGACGGTGCGGAGGATTCCAAACCAACCGCAGGATTTCAGCGCGTTATCCAGCGCGCGGTCATTCACGTTCAATCGTCCGGCCGGGAGGAAGTGACTGGCGCGAACGTGCTCGTCGCGATTTTCGCCGAGCGCGAAAGCCATGCCGCCTATTTCCTACAAGAGCAGGACATGACGCGCTACGACGCGGTGAACTACATCAGCCATGGCATCGCCAAGCGGCCGGGCATGTCCGAGGCGCGGCCGGTGCGCGGCGCCGATGAGGACACGGATACGAAATCGGGCGACGAGTCGAAAAAGAAGGGCGATGCGCTCGATGCCTATTGCGTCAATCTCAATAAGAAGGCGCGCGAGGGCAAGATCGACCCGCTGATCGGCCGCGAATCGGAGATCAATCGCACCATCCAGGTGCTGTGCCGGCGGCAGAAGAACAATCCGCTGTTCGTTGGCGAAGCCGGCGTCGGCAAGACCGCCATCGCCGAAGGACTGGCGCGCCGCATCGTGCACGGCGAGGTTCCCGACGTGTTGCGCAACGCGACGGTGTTCGCACTCGATATGGGCACGCTGCTCGCTGGCACACGCTATCGCGGCGACTTCGAAGAGCGTTTGAAGCAGGTCATCAAGGAGCTCGAAGCCTATCCGGGCGCGATCCTGTTCATCGACGAGATCCACACTGTCATCGGCGCCGGTGCGACGTCCGGCGGCGCCATGGATGCGTCGAATCTGCTCAAGCCGGCGCTCGCCTCCGGCACGGTGCGTTGCATCGGTTCGACGACGTATAAGGAATACCGTCAATATTTCGAGAAAGATCGGGCGCTGGTCCGGCGCTTCCAGAAGATCGACGTCAACGAGCCGACCATTCCGGACGCTATCGAAATCCTCAAAGGGCTGAAGCCGTATTTCGAGGATTATCACAAGCTGAAATATACCAGCGATGCCATCAAGGCGGCGGTCGAGCTGTCGGCGCGTTACATCCATGACCGCAAGCTGCCGGATAAGGCGATCGACGTGATCGACGAGTCGGGTGCAGCGCAGATGCTGCTACCGGAAAATCGGCGTAAGCGGACCATCGGATTAAAGGAAATTGAAACCACCATCGCGACGATGGCGCGCATTCCGCCCAAAGCGGTTTCAAAGGACGACGCCGAGGTCCTTAGAAACCTCGAAGAGACGCTCAAGCGCGTGGTCTACGGGCAGAGTAAGGCGATCGAGGCGCTGTCGGCTTCGATCAAGCTTGCCCGCGCCGGTTTGCGCGAGCCGGAAAAGCCGATCGGCTGTTACCTGTTCTCGGGCCCGACCGGCGTCGGCAAGACCGAGGTCGCCAAGCAGCTTGCGGCGACGCTTGGCGTTGAGCTGATCCGCTTCGACATGTCGGAATATATGGAGCGCCACACCGTGTCGCGGTTGATCGGCGCGCCGCCCGGTTACGTCGGCTTCGATCAGGGCGGGCTCCTAACCGATGGCGTCGATCAGCATCCACATTGCGTGCTTCTGCTCGACGAAATCGAGAAGGCGCATCCGGATCTGTTCAACGTGCTGTTGCAGATCATGGATCACGGCAAGCTCACCGATCACAACGGCAAGCAGGTCGATTTCCGCAACGTCATTCTGATCATGACGACCAATGCCGGCGCCTCGGATATGGCGCGCGCCGCGTTCGGTTTCACTCGAACCAAGCGCGAAGGCGACGACATGGAGGCGATCACACGGCTGTTCGCGCCGGAATTCCGCAATCGGCTCGACGCGATCATCACCTTTGCGCATCTGTCGCCTGAGATCATCGCCATGGTGGTCGAGAAATTCGTGCTGCAACTCGAAGCACAGCTCGCCGACCGCGATGTCACGATCGAGCTCACCGACGAAGCGACCAAGTGGCTGATCGCCAACGGCTATGACGAACTGATGGGCGCGCGGCCGATGGCGCGGGTAATCCAGGAGCACATCAAGAAGGCGCTGGCCGAGGAAGTGTTGTTCGGCCGTCTCAAAGGCGGCGGACATGTGCGCGTCATCGTCATCACCGACGAGGCGGGCAACAGCAAGCTCGGCTTCGACTATCCGGATGGTCCGGTGAAGCCGCGGCCGGAAAAGCTGCCGGAGCCCCGCCGCGTTAAGACCAAGCGGCGTTCCTCGCCCAGGCGTAAGCCGCCGGGCGGTGGCGGCGACGACACGCCGCCACTGCGCGGCACCGTTCCCAAGGTGCCGCTCGTCAAAGTGTGACGGATTTCTCCGGCGGGATGGTCAGGCCACCCGCCGGTATCGTTTCAACTCGCTAACAAACCAGATGGCAAGCGCGGGGAGGGCGGCCGCGGTCGCGAGAAATAACGGTACCGCGCCGGCGCGATCGATGACGAGCGCGCCCGTCGCCACGCCGGCGGTCTGCCCGATATAAAGCGCCGAAGAGAACAAGCCGACCGCAGTACCGCGCG
>JBASAH010000005.1:0-3101 GCA_049650505.1 Xanthobacteraceae bacterium | reverse complement strand
ACGCATGGCTGATCAAGCCGACGGCCTATGTGCCGGGCACGGCAATGACCTTCGCCGGTCTGTCGAACGATAAGCAGCGCGCCGACGTGATCGCCTATCTCGATACGCTCTCGAAGAACCCGGTGCCGCTGCCGAAGACTCAATAAGAACTGTCTAAAGCTCGGCATCGCTTTCTGAGACTACCTCAGTTCCTGGGTGGCAGTGCCAAGCCACCCTCACCTGCCATACTTACCTGCAATCGTCAGACACTGCGGCGTACCGCCTGAGCGCCACAAGTTTGCCCCTCTTACTGCGTTTTACATAAGTTATTGGTTCTACTGGCGATTTCGGCGGAAGGGCGCAGCGAACACCAGGGCTTCCTTGGCATTCTCGAAGGTGGCGCTGAAGGTGACGCGGCGGTATTCGCCGCGCTACCAGTCGAGTTGCGGTGGCCGGCAAGGCGATCGGCGGCGCGCGAACTGCGCATCCAGCGCGGCGATCAAGCCTTCCTTCCAGGCCTTGCGCTGAAGCTGCCAGGTGCCGAGCCCATGAGAACCAAACACGAGCAGGCGGCGATGAGCAAGCCGACCACTATCGCCGCTTCTTGCCCGGCCTGCTCATGGCGCGCCGCCGCCGAAGGGCCTCTCTTCAGCCCCGTGATAGTGCTGCAGCGCAATCATCAGACCTTTCATCGGCCGCAACGGGCCGAGCGTGACAAGCAGGATCAGCGGCAGCCACAGCACCGCATGCACCCAGTACGGAGGTCGAAACAGAATCTCCGTCACTAGCGCAGCGCCGACCACGATCGCGCCGGCCAGGAACATGACGAATACGGCCGGGCCGTCGCCGGAATCGGCAAAGCCGTAATCGAGCCCGCAGACCTCGCAGCGCGACCGCAACGCCAGGAAGCCCGCAAATAGCTTGCCCTTGCCGCAGCGCGGACAGCGGCAGCGCAGGCCAGCGCGAATCGCCCCTGAGAGTGTAGTGATCATGTTCCTGTTTCCCGGACGCAGTGAAGCACACAGCGCAGCGCCGTGATGCGCTGCGGACCCAGGATCGTTCCAGACGATGAGTATATCGCGGTACCGGACTGCGGTACACCGCTCGCGCTGCACCGCGTCCGGGAAACGCAATCGGCTACCCGGGGCTGCCGCCCCACACATAGATGCAGGCGAATAGGAACAGCCACACGACGTCGACGAAGTGCCAGTACCAAGCCGCGAATTCAAATCCGAGGTGCTGCGTCGGCTTGAATTGTCCTGCCATGGCGCGGAACAGGCAGACGATCAGAAAGATCGAGCCGATGATCACATGGGCGCCGTGGAATCCGGTCGCCATGAAGAAAGTGGCACCGTAGATATTGCCCGAATAGTGGAACAGGGCGTGCACGTATTCCCACGCCTGCACGCAGGTGAAGCTCAGCCCCAAGGCGATGGTCAGCGCCAAGCCCCAGACCAGGCCCTTGCGATCGTTTAGCAAGAGCGCGTGGTGCGCCCAGGTCACGGTGGTGCCCGAGGTGAGCAGAATGAGGGTGTTCAAGAGCGGGAAGTGCCACGGGTCAAACGTCTCGACGCCTTTGGGCGGCCAGACGCCGCCGGTATAGGCGATGCGGGCGACGTCGCGGAATTCGTCCGGGAACAGCGCGGTGTTGAAATAGGCCCAGAACCAGGCGACGAAAAACATCACTTCGGAAGCGATGAACAGGATCATGCCGTAGCGGTGCGAGATCTGCACCACGCGGGTGTGATCGCCTTCCACTTCGGCTTCGTAGATGACGTCGCGCCACCAGCCCACCATGGTGTAGGCGATGCCGATCGCACCGGCGCCCAGCATCAACGGCGCGTAGGCGACCATGTGGTGCATCCACAGAATGGCGCCGACCGCCGCAAGGAAAGCCGAGGTCGCGCCGACCGCAGGCCACGGGCTGGGATTGACCAGGTGGTAATCGTGATGCGGTTTGGCATGTGCAGTCGCCATCGTCTTCTCCACCTTGGCGCGATCGAACTTCCCGCTTACGCGCCGTCTTGGTTACGGTTCAATCGTCTCTAGATGTGCCCGGATTTATCCGAATTGGCGCTCTCCGCCACCGGCCGGTCGGGAACGCGCACCGGAAAGAAGGTGTAGGAGAGAGTGATGTTGTTCACGCTGTTTTCTTCCGCGTCGTTAGCGAGCTTGGCATCGACGTAGAAAACCACCGCCATGTCGCGCTTCTCACCCGGCTGCAGCGTTTGCTGGGTGAAACAGAAGCAGTTGATCTTCTCGAAATAAGCGCCGACCGTCGGCGGAGTCACGTTGTAGCCGGCCTGCCCCGTCGTCACCCGGGCGGACTCGTTGCGGACCGCGTAATAGACCGTGATGACCTCACCGAGCAGCACGTCGATCGTCCGGCGTTCCGGCTCAAATGACCAAGGCAGGCCGGGCGCGACGTTGGAATCGAAGCGGACCGTGATGACGCGATCGGATACTTGATCGGGCGCCGTTTTCGCCACCTGAGGGGTCCCGCCGAACCCGGTGGTGCGGCAGAACCACGAGTAGAGCGGCACCGCCGCATAGGACACCCCGACCATCAGCGCGACGAAGCCGCCGCAGAGGAAGGCGATCAGGAGGTGGCGACTTCTCGCCTTGGGGTGCTGCGGTGGATCGGTCGGTCGGCGCATGATCGGTGCTTGGTCGCCTGCCGCTATTTGGTCGTTTCCACGGGGCGCATGTAGTCGGGGCCGGTGAGCGCGCCGGAGCCGAGGCGGACGATGGTGACCGCGAAAATCACCAGCACGAAGGCGCCGAGCGCCAGCGCGATAGCGATCGAACGCGCCCGGCGCGCCCGGAGCTGTTCCGGAGTAAGCTTGATGCTAGTACCTTCGAGGTTGTCGGCAACTTCCATGATCCCGCTCATCGTCATGCCGCGAAATGGCCGAACAGCCCCCCCGATATACGGTCGGCCAGCAGCATGGCGAACAACAAGAACAGATACAAAATAGAGAAGCCGAACATTTGTTTGCTGGCGGTATGGCCGCGCGTTTCGCCGCGAACGCGAATGGCAAGCGCGATCATGGCGGTACCTGCCAGCACGGCTGTTATGCCGTACACGGCTCCGGCATAACTGAGCAGCCACGGCGCAACGC
>JBASAH010000004.1:0-2135 GCA_049650505.1 Xanthobacteraceae bacterium | reverse complement strand
GGCAAGGCTGGCCGCGATGGTTTGGGTTCGGTCGGATACGATTTCGACGTCAATGCCCGGCGGCAGCGAGGCTCGGAGTTGCGGCAGGGCTTTCTTGATTGCCGCGACGGCCGACATGACATTGGCGCCGGGTTGCCGAAAAACCGACAGCAAAACAGCCGGCTTGCCGTTGAGCCAACCTCCAAGCGTCCTATCCACGGGCCCCTTTATCGCCCGCCCGATGTCGCGGATGCGAATCGGCGCCCCGTTGCGAAAGGCGACGATCGCGTCGTCAAAGCCCTGGGCCGTCATCAGCTGGTCATTCGTCTGAAGCGCGACCGCTTGTTGACCGCCGTAGAGCAGCCCGGTTGGCTGAACGACGGTCAGGTTCGCCAGCGCAAGCCTGACCGTTTCGAAATCGAGATTCATGGCGGCGAGCTGGGCCGGGTTGAGCTGGATTCGGACCGACGGACTTAAGTTGCCGCCGACCGTCACAAGGCCGACGCCCGAGATTTGCGAGACCTTCTGCGCCAGGATCGAGTAGGCATAGTCGCTGACCGTCATGATCGGCAGCACGTCGGACGTCATCGATACCAGCAGGATCGGCGTGTCGGCAGGATTAGTCTTGCGATAGATGGGCGAGCTCAGGAGCGAGATCGGCAATTGCGCCTGCGTGGCGTTGATCGCCGCCTGCACGTCTATGGCTGCCGAATCGACGGTGCGGCTACGGTCGAACTGCAGCGTGATCTCGGTGAATCCCGTGCCGCTGCTCGAAGTCATCTGACTTAAGCCAGGGATCTGGCCGAATTGGCGTTCAAGGTGAGTGGCCACCGAGGACGCCATCGTTTCGGGGTCCGCCCCGGGAATCTGGGCTGTCACCTGGATCGTCGGCGTATCGATATTGGGCAAGGCGGCGACGGGAAGCAGCACGTAGCTGATGATCCCGAGCACGACGACCGCGACCATCAAGAGGGCGGTCGCGATCGGCCTGGTGATGAACCCGGCGGAGAGGTTCAAGGCAGCATACCAGAGCTGGCCGTTGACGTGTTCAGCACGTTGGATGGCGCCGTCGCCACGACGAGGGTCCTGGGCTTCAGCCGGTACTGACCCTGCACGACGACGGTCTCGCCAGCTTGGAGACCCTTGGCAATCAGCGCGACGGCATGCAGCCGCTGTGTGACCTCGACCAGCTGGACCGAGACCCTCTTGTCGGCGCCGACCACATAGACGAATTGCCCCCCGTCGTTCTGCTGCAGGGCGTTCGTCGGGACCGTGAGCGCATCCTTGACGACTGAGGTTGTGAGGTCGACGTTGACAAACGTCCCCGGCCACAGCTGACGGTGCTGGTTCGGAAATATCGCCTTGAGCTGAACGGTTCCGGAAGTCGACGCCGCCTGGTTGTTGAGCGCCAGCAGCGTGCCGACATCGAGCTCTTTCGTACCGCTTTGATCATAGACCGTCGCTTGAACCGTGCCCCGCGCCATGGCCTCCTGGACCGAGGCGATATCGGCGTTCGGCAGGATGAACACGACGCTGATCGGTTGCACCTGCGTCAGGACCACGATGCCGGTCGTGTTCGTTGGTTGGATCAAGTTGCCGATTTGGATCTGCAGGATGCCGGTCACACCATCGAAGGGCGCCCGCAACGTCGTGTAGTCAAGCTGCGTCTGGTCGCTGGCGATCACCCCCTTGTCGGTCTCCATGGCGGCCGCATCCTGCGCAAGCAGAAATTGTTGGTCGGCGACCTGTTGCAGGGCGATCGAATCCTCTTTGCCAAGCTTTTGAAAGCGCGCGAGATCGGATTGCGCTTGGGCGTGAAGGGCAGTGTCCTTGGCCAATTGTCCTTGCGCTTGCGCCAAAGCCGCCTCGAAGAGACGCGGGTCGATCTTGGCGAGGATGTCGCCCTTTTTGACCGTCTGGCCTTCGGTAAAATCGACCTGCTCGAGCACCCCCGTCACCTGGCTCTGGATCGAGGCCATATTCAGGGCCTGAACTGTTCCAATGCCGGAAAGCACGATAGGCTCGTCGTGCTGCTGCACCTGCGCGGTGACGACCGGGACGGGAGATGCGGCCGCGGGTGCCGAGGCGGGTTGGTCAGCGAACCTCCAATGGATGACGGCGAGCGCCGCGGCGGCCAAAACGACAAGGCCTAGTAT
>JBASAH010000003.1:0-3210 GCA_049650505.1 Xanthobacteraceae bacterium | reverse complement strand
CATTTGCGCCATGATGGTGGCGCCGCCGCGGCCGATCAGGCTGCGATCGATCATGAAGACACGCGCGCCGCCGCGCGCCGCTTCGATCGCCGCGTACATGCCGGCCGCGCCGGAGCCGATCACTAGCACGTCGGTGTCGATGGCGATGGGGTCGGAATGCATTCTGGCAAAATAGAGCGCCGCAGGTACTTGCGAAAGGTATTCGAGGCTTGGAGTTTTGGCCCCCCGCTGGATACGGATCGCATCCGAAGACGGGACGTAAGGTGCTCCCGGTGTAGCGTGTTCGCGTTGTCCGCCCCCGCGCAGCGGGGGAGGGGGACCGCGCGCAGCGCGGTGGAGGGGGCGACGGCCTCAAAGTCGCTGTGCCGCCATTTGAATGATAGCGTCAGCCAACTCGTCCATCCTCCTTGTCAATTCGCGTGCGGGAATGCGCAGCACCGTGACGCCACGCGCCGCAAGCCACGCGTCGTGATCGATATCGCGCGCGGGCCTTGTACCCATATCGTGGCTTATGCCGTCGATCTCGATCGCGAGCCACGCCGTGGCGCAATAGAAATCGACAACATAAGGGCCAATTGGATGCTGACGACGAAACCCCGGGCCACGGATAGGGAGCGACGCAGATGCTGAGCGTTTCTGATTGTTCGCGTTAGCGCGCGCATATCGAAAACTTAGAAACCCCCTCCACCATGCTTCGCATGGTCCCCCTCCCCCGCTTCGCGGGGGCGGATGGAATATGTGCGCCCGCTTGTGACGCTTCGCGTGGAACAGCTTGCGCTACGCCGGCAGCGGTTTCCCCTTGGTCTCCGGCAAGAATGGCGCGACGCAGAAGCCGAGCACATAGATGGAGGAGATGATCAAGGCGGCGTGGCTATAGCCGCCGAACTGCACGATCAGCGTGCCGGCAAAGAGCGGGCCGAGAAAGGCGATAAAGCGCGGCGCGTTGAACGAAAACGCAATGCCGGTCGCGCGCGAGCGGGTCGGGAATAATTCCGGCAGCCAGACCGGCATCCAGGAATATTGCCCGAGCGTGAAGAAGGCATTGACCGCTGCCGCAACCAGCAACAGGTTCAGATCCGTGGTCCACAGGAACAGCACCGGCGTCATCAGCAGCGCGGCCGCGAAATAGAACATCACGACTGGCTTGCGACCGAAGCGGTCGGCGAGAAAGCCGAGGCTGATATAGCCGAGGATGGCGCCAAAATTATACGCCATGCCGGCATAACTCGCCCATTGCGGGCCGGGCAGGTTCGCCTTGGCCGCGACCGAAGCGATGTAGGGCGGCACCCAGGACGAGATGCCCCACCAGGCCAGCGTCGTCGTCAGCGACATCAGGAAGGCGAGAAGAATGCGCCGCCGCGTTTCCGGCTCGGCGAACAGGTCGGCGATGGTAAAGCGCGTCAGCGCCTGGTCATGCGCCGAGAGCGCGGCGCCGCTGTCCTTGCGCGCTCGCGCGTCGCGCCGCTGCGTATCGACGCGCTGCCATGCCTGCGATTCATCGATCGAGGTCCTGATCCACAGCGTCAGCAGCGCCGGCAGGATGCCGATCACGAACATGTAGCGCCAAGCATCGGGGCCTAACGCGCCGACGAACAGCCAAATGAAGGAAGCCAGGAAGAAGCCGATGCCGAGACCGCATTGCATCAAGCCGGCGCCTCTGCCGCGCGCCTCGTTGGGCCACAGCTCGGCCATCATCGAGGAGCCGGTGGCCCATTCCGAGCCGATGGCAATGCCGACCAGAAAGCGAAGCAGCGCGAACGAAATCCAGTTGAACGAGACGGCGGTGAGCCCGGTGAGGAGCGAATAGGCCAAGATGGCGTAGATCATCGTGCGCTTACGGCCGATATAATCGGCAAGAATGCCGCCACAAAAACCGCCGATGCCCCAGCCGAGCAGCGTGATCGCCACGACGGTGCCGATATAGGCCGGGATCTGCGGATATTGCGCCGGTTCGAGCAGCGAGCGCATCGCCGGCCCGACCGTGAGGAACAGCGCATAGGCCTCGTAGCCGTCGAACAACCAGCCGAGATTGGTGGCGGTCAAAGTGCGCCACTGCGTCCGCGTCAGCGAGCGATACCAGGGCAGCGCGCCTGCAGCGATGTCCGTCATCCCATCCTCCCCAGCCGCCGTTTGCTCGCGTGCGCGAGCAAACCTCGGCGGCGCTTTGTTTGTTCTTAAAGCTTAGCCGAAACTTCCGCCGTGGTCACGGCGTGCCAGAGGACGGGGCGGGAGGCGCGTCAGGAGACGGCGCCGCGAACGCTGCCCCAAGCCGCACGGCAAATTGCCGTTCCATCTCCTTGGCTTTGGCGCGCAGTACCGGCTGGCCCAGGCTGCCGAGTTTGCCGGCCAGCGCGGCTTCCACGTCGTAGTCGATCCGGGTCGCGCCGCTCATTTCGGTGAGTCTCGTTAGTGAGGATGCGGTCAGGCGCCCGACGATGCCGAGCGGCGTGCCTTCGATCTTGGCTTCGATCTCGCGCGGTTCGTCAGCGCGCACGACCTGGACCGTGACTTTGAAGGCAAATTTCATGTAGGCGACTTTGGTCTCGAACGTCGCGGTGTAAGCGTCCGGGCCGGTCTCAGCGAGGTCGCCCACGCCCTCAATGCAGGACGCAAACAGCCGGGCATCGCGCAGCGCTTTAAAGACCTGCGCACGCGGCGCCTGGACCGAGATGGTTCCGGAAAACTTCATACTAGTGTCCCGATTCCGAAATTCGCACGCTTTGTCGGCACGTTCTCATGCGAATTTCGGAATCAAAAAGGGACACTAGCAAATATATATAATTCTAGTGCGGTTTTTGGATTTGAAGTTCCTATGAGAGCTTCCGACTGAACTGTAGGAACTTCAAATCCACCGCACTAGCGATCGTGCGAACCGCTCAGGCGCGCAGCGCGGTGAGCATGTCCTTAATATATTCGTCCGCGCTGGAAATCACGAGCATCATCGCGTGTGGCCGCAATTGCGCCAGCATCTTCGACAGCGCCTCGTCGCTCGATGCGGCCGTACCGAGGATGAGCGCGGTGGTCATTACATGCCGGAGGTTGCAGGCCTCGCCGATGATCGCCGCCGCCGCGGCATTTTCGCCGGCGCTCGCCACCATTACGACCAGATCGGCGGCAGCGATTTCCTCAACCAGGTTTTTAGTTCGCCCGGCGAGATCGTTGAGCCAGCCGCCAAGCGAAAAGCGCTCCGCCGCGGCGGCGCCGCCCGAG
>JBASAH010000002.1:0-2784 GCA_049650505.1 Xanthobacteraceae bacterium | reverse complement strand
GGATTACACGGTCGTCACCGGGGTCTCCACCGGCGCATTGATGGCGCCATTCATCTTCGTCGGCGCGCGCTATGACGCAGCGCTGCAAGCGGTCTATACCCAAACTTCGGCCGCCGATATTTTCGAGGTCGGCGGTACCGGCGAGAGTTTCCTCGACACCTGGCCATTGCGGGAGCTGATCGCCAAGCAAATCACGCCGGCGCTTCTTGCCGATATCGCCACCGCGCATCAAAGCGGACGCCGGTTGTTCATCATCACCACCGATCTCGACGCCGGGCGTTCGGTTGTCTGGAACATGGGCGCGATTGCGCTGCATGGCGGCGACGCGGCGCTCAAGCTGTTCCGCAGCGTGCTCCTCGCCTCTGGCAGCGTCCCAGGCGCGTTCCCGCCGGTGCTCATCGATGCCGAGGGCAACGGCAAACGCTTTGCCGAGATGCACGTCGACGGCGGTGTCGGTGGACAACTCTTCGTGGCGCCACCAGCGCTGATGGCGAGCACCAGTAGCTACCAAATTCCGGCGGATGCGCTTTACATCGTCGTGAACAGCGGCTTGCAGCCGGACTTTCAATTGGTCGACCGCACCACGCCGGCGATTCTAGCGCAGTCGGTATCGACGGCGATCAAAGCCGATCTGCGGATTTTGCTCGATCGCGCCTATGTCGCCGCCAAGCACAGCGGCATTGGCTTTAATGTCGCCACTATTCCGGCAAGTTTCAAGGCGCCAAGCCGCGGCGCTTTCGATCCGGACTACATGAAAGCGTTATTCAAAGTGGGCTATGATCAGGGCAACAGCGCGAATCCGTTCGCCGGCGAACCGCCACCCTTTCCGGGTCCGCCAGCAAGCGTGACGAGCGTTCCACAGCCTGGAGCGAACAGATGAGCAAGCTTGTAAGCAAGTTTGGCCTCGTGACGGCAATCGCAATCGGGGCATTGGTTGCGGCATTGCCCGCAGCGCCGTCGCAAGCGGCGCCTAAGCGCGCGGCGCACTCGCGTGCCTATGATGGATTGTGGAGCGTGTCCATCTCTACGAGCTACGGACCCTGCGCGACTTATCGTTATCCGGCGCGGATCGTCGGCGGCCGCGTGGTGCAAGCCGTTAATGACTTCAGCTACCAGATTTCCGGCGCCGTGGCGGCAAGCGGCGCCACCGCCGTCACCGTCGCCAGTGGCGGGCAATATGCGGTCGGCTATGGCCGGCTACGCGGCGCGAGCGGAACGGGCCGCTGGAGCGCCGCCGGCAATCTCTGTTCCGGCACCTGGAGCGCGATTCGTCGCACGGCGGCGAATTGATGGGCCGTATTCGGGTCCGGTGGTCTTAGATTCGTCATTGCGAGCTTAGCGAAGCAATCCAGTCTACTGGGAAGGTTCTGGATTGCGTCGTCGCTTCGCTCCTCGCAATGACGAGTCCATAATCATCCAATCTTCCTTGCTTGGACATTCGCGTTCCACCACGGACAGACATCGGCGGCGCGCATGTAATTGCCGTCCATGACATTGACCGGTTCGCGGCCGCCGGCTTGCGCGGTGTGGATGCGTAAATTGCGCGCCTCGTCGCGGCCTTCCGGGCTGAGCCACATGCGATCGTGGCCCCATAAGCTCGGGCCTTCGCTGCGCTCATGCGGCGTCCAATTCGCGGTATCGATGGTGCGGCCGCCCCAGCCATATTCGACCAGAAACTGCGATGGCGAATTGGAATAGAACGAGGTGACGTGATCGTTGACGTGGCGGCCGAGCGTGGTGCCGATCGTTTCCGGCTTTTGCAGCGCCAGATCGTAAGCCTGGCCGACGTCGTCGAGATAGCAAAGCTCGACCATCATGTGATGGATACCGTTCTTGCCGGTATCGATGAAAGCCAGACTGTGGTGGCGCGCATTGATATGGAAGAAATACGCTTTGAACGGCTTGAGGATGTAATCGGTCGGCTGGAAATTGAGGACCTCGGTATAAAACGGCAGCACGTCATCGAGCCGCTCGGCGGTCAGCACGGCATGGCCCATGCCGAGCGGTCCGGTGCGGAAGCCGGAAATCGAGCGGCCTGGCTTGAACGGATCGCTCGCGACTTCGGCGCCGTGAAAGGCTTCGAGCCGATTGCCGATCGGATCGCCAAAGACGATCAGATCCTTGACGCGGCGTTCGTCGGCGAGCGCGCGCGAGCCGCGCACCACCTTGACGGCGGACTTTTCCAGATGCGCGGCGAGTGCATCGAGCGCCGCCGCATCGGCCACTTCCCAGCCGTAGAACGACGGGCCGTCATCCTCGTCGGTATGGACGATGATGCGCTGTTTGCGGTCGTCCATGCGCAGCGCCAACGTGCCGCGGCTCTGATCGACAAGCTGCATGCCAAGCAACCGCGTGCCGTAGGACGCCCAGTCTTCCAGGTTTCGCGTGCGGATACCGACATAGCCGAGCGCGTTGAGATTCATGATCGCTCTCCTCCGCTACATATAACGCGTCAGGCGGCAGCGACGTAGGCCCTGGGCTGAACTTTTCCTTTGATCTGGGTGCGATGCATCACCCGACGGGCTTTGTTATCGAACGGGTCGCGACGATGCATGGTGGAGCGATTGTCCCAGACCACAAGGTCACCGACATGCCAGCGGTGCTCATAAGCGAACTCCGGCGAGTCGATAAATTTCCAGAGCTCATCGAGCAGCGCGTCCGATTGGGTCGGCGTCAAACCCTCGATGTGGGAGTTGCGGCGGCGGCCGAGATAAAGCGCCGGCTTGCCGGTATTGGGATGCACGCACACGGCCGGATGCCAGGCGCCCGGCGCCTTGTGCGGAT
>JBASAH010000001.1:0-2282 GCA_049650505.1 Xanthobacteraceae bacterium | reverse complement strand
GCAGCTCGACAGCACGATCGTGTCGTGAACGCACACGGCGTTGGCAGCGAAGCGTTTGGCATCGGCACGATCGAGCGCAATGCGATGTTCCGGCGCGACATGGGCGTTAATCGTCGCCTGCGCGGCCGGGGTGAACGCCTCTGGATGGTACATGAGGGTGCCGCAAGGCAGCACACACAGCGCCGTGTCCAAGTGATAAAACCGCGGCTGTGCCAGCGGCAGCGTAAGCGCGAGCCGGCCGAGCTGTTGCGTCAGGAAGGAAGCGGCCGAAGCGTCGGAGCGAAAGCCGCAGCCGAGCCAGAACAGGCGCCGCCGCGCATCCCAAATGCAGTCGCCTGCACCTTCCAAGATGACTCCCGGCGGCAACTGGCAGACATCGTCGACGACGCCGCGCTCGGAGAGCGCAGCGAAAGCGGCGGCAAATATCGCTTCCTCCTTCTGCCGCTCGGGATAGCGGAACCGCGACAATACGAGCTTGCGGTTGAGCACCACGGCGGCATTGGCGGTAAAAACCAGATCAGGAAGATCGGGCGTGGGATCGATCGTCTCCACCAGCGCGCCTGCGGCGGTCAGCGCATCGCGCAAGCCGTCCCATTGGCGCTGCGCCTCGCCATGCAAATTGCCGCCGCGATCGGCCCAGGACAGCGGGTCCATCCACGGATTGATGCTGTAGGTCACGGCGAAATGGCGCGGCGGGCACATCAACAGATGCGGGCGCGCGCTTTTTTTGTCGAGCGTCGCGTGAATGTTCATTGCTCGATTGATTGTTCCCCCGTTGGAAGAATCGGCGCCCCTCAAATTCGCTCCGCCCATATCACGTCGCCGAAGGCAAGTCGAAGGAAAGTCCGCCAATTTCACGCCGGAACTCAAAATTTCACAGGGCCGATGCGGCGATCGCATTTCTTCTGTCCCGCCTCGCTCGCTCGGGGGCCGAAGCAATTTTCAATCGTTCACCTGCTCCATCATGCCGCGCATGAAGCGCACCGCGTCGGGACCCTTCAAGGCGCTCGACCACAGATCGCGCGCCATCTTCTCGTGCAAAGCCAGCGCCTCCGGCGCCGAGGTGATCATGGCGACGCCGACGCGGATGTTGGGCTCCTCGCCGAGACGAAACGGGCTGAGCGCCAAGATGCGCCGATCGGGCTGACGGAAAATCTGAAAGCTCGTGTGCGGCAGCGTGTCGAGCACAATGCCGATCTGAACGCCGATCGGCTCGTCGGCCATCAGCGCGGTGAAATGTTCGGCCTCGGCGCGGGCGAGGCGGCGGCGTTCGCGGCGCGCGCCTTCCGGCAGATCGAGCCGGCCGACCATGCCATTACGCAGGAAGCGCTGCATTTCGTTGGCCGCGATCAGATTGAGGATGGCGGGACGGCGCCGGCGATAGGTCTCCTTGCGCTGGCGCAGCACCGTCATTAGCTCATCGATCTGCGCCAAAGCCTTGGTGTTTTTTGCAACCGTGTCGGGGACGGATTCGCGCAACACCGCGCCGAGCGCGCCGTCGAAACCGTCGGACGCGAGCACATAGGAGATTGGGCCCGCCAGCACGATGATGTGCTCGGCGCTTTCCTCGATCTGGCGCATCCGCTCGAAATAGCTGACCGCGGAAGCGATGTATTCGACGCCGACGCCGAGCAGTGTCGGCACCGACACCTGAAGGAGTTCGGCGAGCTTCTCCAGCGTCTCGATCTTCGCCAGCTCGCCTTTCTCGAAACGGTAGAGTGCGGTGCGCGAAATGCCGAGCTTAGCGGCGAGGTCCTCGGCCGAAAGCCCGGAGCCAAGGCGAAACGCCTTGAGCCGGTTGCCGATATCGTCGAACCGAATGGGCATTAAAGCATGATCCCGAAAAGTGGATACCGGTTTCCCGCCTGCGCGAAGCCCAGGCACCGGCTTGTCATTCGTTTGATGCTTCGGCGGGCGAAGGCAGGTCGGAAAAGATCATGCTCAAGCAATAAGCTAAAGCGAAATGGCGATTCAACCTAAAGACATGTCGCTTTAACGGATCGAGTTCGCGCGTCGCGAAACTTTGACTTGGTGATGAAAAGCGTGCATCAATTCAAGAAGATAGAGCAATCCCAAAGTCCAAACCAGCGATGAACATAGCGCGATGAAGCCCGCGGCATTCCGCTATCACGCGCCGAAAACGGTCGACGAGGCCGTTGCATTGCTCGCCGAATTTGCCGACGACGACGGCCGCGTGCTGGCCGGCGGCCAGAGTCTCGTTCCAACCATGGCGTTTCGGCTCGCCAGACCTGCGCATCTCGTTGACATCAACGGCGTCGAGG